>JBDTPR010000262.1:0-8549 GCA_039932635.1 Candidatus Solibacter sp. | reverse complement strand
GGCGAGCTCTTCTGGTACAACCGCAACAGCCATTTCGCGGCCAACGACTGGTTCAGCAACCAGTCCGGAATTGAGCGGCCGTTTCGCAATCAGAATCAGTTCGGCGGCGATATCGGCGGACCGATTCGTAAGGACAAACTGTTTTTCTACGGCAGTTTCGAGGGAATCCGGGCGCACCAGCAAACGGCGCAGAACTTTCAGATGTTGACTCCGGACGCGCGCACCGGCATTTTCACGTACACCGGCGCGGGTGTCACGCGCAAAGTGAATCTGCTCACGCTGCGGGGGCTTACCGGCGTGGATTCCGGCATGCAGCCCATTCTGGCGAAGGTTCCCACTGGCGACAAGATCAATAACAACGATATCGGCGACGGGCGCAATACCGGCGGGTACCGCTTCAATCAGCGCGACAACGAATTATTGGATAACGCGACGGGGAAGGTGGACTATAACATCACCACGCGGCACGCGGTGAGCGCTTCTTACTCGCACAATCGCGATAACTCGGATCGCCCCGATGCATCCAATAATTACGAAGTCATGCCCGCGGTCACCGATCCGACGCATGCCGACCTGGCGGCGGTATCGTGGCGCTGGACTCCGGGCTCGACGCTCACCAACGAGGTCCGCGGCGGCTTCAACCTGACCTATGGGTATTTCCTGAATGCCCACGACGGCCTGCCCAGCATCATCACGGGAACGCTGTTCACCAATCCGGTCAACGAATTCCAAACGCAAGGCCGCACCACCAATACCTACAACCTGTCGGACGATGCGGCGTGGCAGCATGGCCGCCACTACGTACAATTCGGCTTCCAGTTCCAGCACATCGGCGTGGAGTATTACGACCGCAACGGCGTCACGCCGTTCTACAGTTTGGGCATGGGTTCCGGACAACCTGCCCTGCGGCGGAGCGAACTTGCCGGCATCTCTAACGCCGACCTGGCGTCGGCCAATTCGCTGCTGGCCACGCTCGGCGGGTATGTCGATGGCTACTCGCAGACCTTCAACGTGACTAACAGCAAATCGGGATTTGTGACCAACTCGCCGTTCCTGCGTCACTTTATCACTAACGATTACTCGTTCTACGTGCAGGATAAGTGGAAAGTGATGCCTCGGCTCACACTGACTCTCGGTGTGCGTTACATGCGGCCCGGCGTGGTGGACGAGCGCGATTCGTTGGAGATCTCGCCGGTGCAGAGGGGCACGGCGCAGGATACGCTTCTCTCTAACGCCACGCTCGACTTCACCGGAAAATCCGTGGGACGCCCCTGGTACAACCGCGAGACCAAAGAGTTCGCTCCGAATATCGGCTTCGCCTGGGACGTCTTCGGCAACGGCAAGACATCGTTCCGCGGCGGATATTCGATGAGCTACGTGAACGACCAGTCGATTCTGTCGGCGGAGTCCCTGCTGGAACTCAACGCGGGATTGCAAGGTTTCGCGGCGAATACCGGCCTCGGCAATCGAGTCTCCACGGGCCTGCCCACGATCATCGCGCCGGACTATCATATACCGCGCACGGTGGCGGATAACTTCGTGGACAACCCGTTCAACGCCATCGGCATGCTCGATCCGAATCTGCGACGTCCGCGCGTGCAGCAGTATTCCGTGGGCATTCAACACGACCTCAAGGGCACGGTGCTGGAAGCGCGCTATGTGGGGAATCACGTGGTGGGCGCCTATCGCGCCTTCGATTACAACCAGGTGGTGATCAACTCCAACGGCTTCCTGCCGGACTTTCTACGCGCGCAGAATAACGGTTTTCTGGCGCAGGCGCGCAACGGCACTTTCAATCCTGCATACAACGCCAGCATTCCCGGCAGCCAGCCTCTCACCGTGATTCAGAAGTTGAGCCGCAGCCCCTTCGGCACGACGCCGCTCAATGACGCCGACGCCCAGTTCTACATGCAGACCGGCGAGGTCGGCGAACTCGCCACCTATTATCAGGTGAACGGATTCAACCCCGTGAACGCCGTGCCCTTCTTTCAGAATCCGAACGCGTTGGGTACTGACCTATTGACCAATTACTCAAGCTCCAGCTATAACTCCCTACAGATGGAGCTGCGTAAACATACTAAGTCGGGACTGGCGTTTGAAGTCAATTACACGTGGTCGAAGGTCCTGAGCGATGCCGACGGCGACAGCCAGAGCCGCCTGCAGCACTTTCTGGATATCGCCAATCCGAAGATCGAGCGTTCGCGCGCGAATTTCGATCTGACCCACATGATCAAGGCCAACGGCTACTACCAACTGCCGTTCGGAAAGGGACACAAGCTGAGCAATCATCTGCTCAATCGCGTAATCGGCGACTGGATTCTAGGCGGCACGATGGTGTGGCAATCGGGTGCGCCGTTTTCGATTCTCTCCGAACGGGGGACGTTGAATCGCGAATCGCGCTCCTACTACAACGGAGCCAACACCGCGCTAACTGGGGCGCAGCTCCGGGACGTGGTGAAGTTCCGCATGACGGGCGACGGCCCAATGATGATCGCCGCATCGGCGATCAATACCGACGGCACGGGCGTGAATACGGATGGCGAGTCCAACTTCCAGGGCCAGATTTTCAGCAACCCCTCAGCCGGCACGCTGGGTGGTTTGCAGCGCCGCATGTTCGACGGGCCGTGGACCTTCAATACCGATCTGCGCCTGAAGAAAGCCATCCCGATCACCGAGGCGAAGAAGATCGAAGTGGTTATGGACGCCATCAACGCGTTCAATCACGCGACCTTCTGGAGCGGCGATCAGGGCATCAACTCCACCTCGTTCGGCGTGATCGGCTATACGTTCTTCGCGCCGCGCGTGGTGCAGTTCGGTGTACACTACACCTTCTGATGCCCGCCCCGATGTCCGCCCTATGGGAACAACTGAGTAGCGCCCGAGTCTATGATTTGGGCCAGCCGTACTTCGCCGGAATGCCGCACTGGCCGGCGCATCCGCCATTCCTATTCGGGCTGACCAAGCGTCACGGCGACATCGTTGGCCCCGCCGGCAACAGCTCGGCCGCCGACGCGATCGCGATGGGCAGCCATGTGGGAACGCACATCGACGGGCTCTGCCATTTCTCGTGTGGCGGCATGTTGCACGGCGGCCATGCGGTGGAGGGATTGCAAAGCTACGTGGGCGGGCTACAGAAGTACTCGATGGATACGGTGGCGCCGATTCTGCGGCGCGGCGTGCTGATCGATCTCGCGGCGAATGCTCCGCTGGCGGAAGATTGGGAGATCACGCCGGAGCAGTTGGACGCCGCGTGCAAGGTGGAAATCCGCGCGGGAGACGTGGTGCTGCTGCGCACCGGGTGGGCGCGCTACTTCGAGGATGCGCGCAAGTTTGTGAATGAGACGCGGCTTCCGGGGCCGGGGCTCGCGGCGGCGCAATGGCTGAGTGCCAAGGGCATCTTCGCGGCGGGCAGCGACACCGTGGCGTTCGAGAAATCGCCCGTGCCGGAAATGCCGGTACACGTGCATCTGCTGGTGGAAAGCGGCATACACATTATCGAGTGCCTCAATCTCGAAGAGCTCGCGGCGGACGGCGTGCACGAGTTCGCCTTCGTAGCGGTGCCGATGAAGATCCGCGGGGCCACCGGCGCTCCAGTCCGTCCCTTGGCACTGGTGTAGGGCGGACCCCCTGGTCCGCGGCCGACGGCCCCCGTCGGCCTCTTAGAGAACTGTCGTAGCTTCGCTCCGATGCGGGACGAGGACTCCCCACCTTTTGTCAAGAGATTTTGAAGTGGAAACGGACTCAGTTGGTTGAGATGGGGACTCTGTCTGCATACCCCTGGGATTTAGCGCATTAGGGCAGACAGTAGAACATGGAGGGCGTGCAACCCTGGGCGAGTTGGTGGGGCACGGGGCGGCAGAGCATACTACCACCCCGCGTGTCCGCCCTCGGGTTGCATCCCTGCGTTGCCCTATCCTCTGCCCGAGTATTTTCAGCTTATCGAAAGTTGCTGGGTGTTTAGGATTGTGTGGTCAGCTGGCTTGAGCCAAGACGATGGCTCGCTTCGCGGGATCATACAACGTCCCGGATTTCAGCACCGACATCAACATAGCCAGATTCCGGTCAGCCAATCCGCGTAGTGCCCGCCCATGGCTTTGCCCCCGCTTTCGTGCCTCAGCGTAGTATTGCTTGGCCCGCAGGTACATCTGCATGCTGGTGCGCGACCAGTGATACAGCGCGTCGCGCAACCGCGGCTTGCACGCGTGGCGCATCACGATCACTGTCCGCTTCGAACTTCGCCTGGTTACCGGAGCCACTCCTGCATAATTGCGCAGAGCCTGATAATCTCGTTCTCGGAGAGGCTGCGAAGCCTCGGCCAGCATCTATTGCGCTGGCGTCTCCGTCGGCCAGTGCAAACAGCCAATTGATGCCTTGAGCGATACCTTCTCCACTATGCTCAAGCTCCTTTTCGTCAAGAATCTCGCCGCCAGCATCGACCACACAAGTCTGATACCTATCGGAAGCCCAATCGATGCCCACGTGGTATTTGAATACTTGTTGGGTCACTCCTTCGCTCCTTTCCCGGCCAGCCGTGATGCTTCGTCAGTCCCTGTCTGGCGCTCGGAAAGCCCGGCGCAAAACTCCCCACGGGACGTGCCTCACGGAGCACCCGCTAGGGCTCAGTTCCTCGTCTGGCGCTTGATTGCGCTGGGCGTCCTTGGCGCTCCCGGCGGAGTGGCCGAGCTACTTCCAATGGTACAGGGCGTCCCGCGCGGACTAGGGGGTCCGCCCTACATAGGCATGTCCTATGCCGTAGCCTGGCCGGCCACGTCTTCCAGGCCTCTTTCCCGGATCTCCTGTTCGCGCATCAGGAACTTCTGAATCTTCTTAGTGACGGTCATCGGGAAGCCGTCCACGAAGCGCACGTACTGCGGAATTTTAAAGTACGCGATCTTCCCCTTGCAGAACGCCTGGATCTCCTCCGCCGTGCACGTCTCGCCGGGCTTCAATTGCACCCACGCGAGCACCGTCTCACCAAGCCGCGCGTCGGGAATGCCGATCACATACACGTCGGCGATCTTGGGCTGCGTGTGCAGGAAAGCCTCCACCTCGCGCGGATAAATATTCTCGCCGCCGCGAATGATGATGTCCTTGGCGCGGCCGCGGAAACTGAAATAGCCGTCCGGACGCATGGCGGCGAGATCGCCGGTATGCAGCCAGCCATCGGCATCAATGACGCCCGCCGTGGCCTCGGGATCCTCGTCGTAGCCCTTCATCACCAGATAGCCGCGCGTGCACAATTCGCCCTGCTGCCCGATCTCCACCGTGGCATTGGTTTCGAGATCGGCGATGCGCACCTCGGTATTGGCAAGCGCCGCGCCGATCGTGGTGACGCGCAATTCCATCGGGTCGTCCACCTGCGACATGGTGATCACAGGCGACGATTCGGTCTGCCCGTAGGCAATCGTCATTTCCGGGCAATGCATGCGTTCGGCCACCGTGCGCATGATTTCGATGGGGCACGGCGCGCCCGCCATCACGCCGGTGCGCAGGCTGGTGAAATCGAAGCGCGCGAACTCGGGGTGGTGGAGTTCGGCGATGAACATCGTGGGCACGCCGTACAGTGCAGTGGCGCGCTCGGCGTGTACGGCTTCGAGCGTTTCCAGCACGTCGAATTGCGCGGAAGGCAGAATCAGCGTGGCGCCCGTGACCAGCGACACCATGGAGCCGATCACAGAGCCGAAACAGTGGTAGAGCGGCACCGGGGCGCAGATGCGGTCGCGCTCCGTGGCGCGCAACGCGAGCGAGATCGCCTTGCCGTTGTTGATCAGGTTGTGATGCGTCAGCAGCACGCCCTTGGGCGAGCCGGTGGTGCCGGAGGTGTACTGAATGTTGGCGACGTCATGCGTGGTGGCGGTGTCGCGCGCGAAATCGCGGCCGCCGGCCAGCATCTCGTCCCACGACGAATCGCCGAGCCAGATCACGTGCTCCAGCGGCAGCGCGTCGCCATTGCGCGATTCGTTGAGGATCTCGCGGTAATTGGCGCGTGAATCGTGCTCGCGCAGGAAGAGGGCGCGGATCCGCGATTTCTGCAGCACGTAACGCAGCTCGTGGGAGCGGTAGGCCGGGTTCACATTGACCAGTACGACGCCGGCACGCGCCGCGCCATACTGCATCAGAATCCATTCGATACAGTTGCTGGCCCATATGCCCGCGCGGTCGCCGGGGACGAGCGCGAGGCCGGCAAGTCCGCGTGCCACGCGAGTGGCTTCGGCATCGAGCTCTGCCCAGGTGAGGCGTACGTTCTGATGGCGGACTACGAGGGCTTCGCGATCGGCGAAGGCTGCGGCGGTCGCGGCCAGGGCCTGGGAAATCGTGCGTTCAATCAGGGGCTCCACGGGCCCACGAGAATGGCTGAGCGGTTTCAATGGAATAGTGTAACGCCGTGTGGCTTTTACCCTCCAACTTCTACTTTGCCCAACTTTTCCAGCGCGCCGCGAATCCGCGCGCCGTCGCCCACCGCCACGATATGTGCGCGGCCGGGCGACAGATATTTCTGCGCCAGCGACTGCGTTTCGCTCGCGCTGACAGCGTTCACCTTGGCGGGATAGCGCTCCCAATAATCGGCGGAGAAACCGTAGCGGTAACGCAGGTACGATTGGTTGATGACTACTGTGGGCTGCTCCAGGCGCAGGGCGAAATTGCCCACCATATTAGATTTCGACGCATCGAATTCAGCGGTTGGAATGGGCTCATCGCACAGGCGCTGGAGTTGCGCCATGATGATTGTGATGGCATCGGCGGTGGTATCGGTGCGCACGCCGGCTCTTACCCGCCAGAAGCCTCTGAAGCGGTAGCCGCTGTACACACTGCCAGGGTTGAAAGAATAGCCCTTCTGATCGCGCAGAATACGGAACAGGCGCGAACTGATGCTGCCGCCCAGAACTCCGTTGAGCACGCCCATGGCAACGAAATCCGGGTCGCGGCGTTCCATCAAGAGGCCGCCGATTGCGAGTTCAGTCTGCGTCGCGCCCGGACGGTCGATCAGCACGATCCGCCGCGGTCCGCCGTCGCTCAATGATGGCAAGGGCGCAACGGGAGCGACTTGCGTCTTCCACCCGCCGAGCAGTTTTTCCATCTGCGATTGAAACGCCGAAGTCTTGACGCGGCCCACGTACTGCACGATTAATTTCTCCGGCGCGAAACGATCGCGGTGCCACGCAGCGAGCATTTCCGGTGTGAGCCTGGCCAGCGACTCGGCCGTTGGCGCTGGAATCGAAGCCGGATGTGCGCCGTAGGTGAGGCGCTGCAGCGCGTCATCGGCGAGCGTAGCGGGTTGGGTGCCGCGAACTCGGATTCTCACCAGCCAGCGCTGCCGCAACATGCTGAATTCATCGGCCGCGAACGAGGGGCGCAGCACCATGCCGGTGAGCAGCTCGAGCCATTCCGAAAAGTGGCTGGTGAGGCCGGAGCCTTCGGCAAAAGCGGCCTCCGCACCAGCCGGAGCGGTGCTGCTCAAGGTAGCGCCGAGGCGCGCGGCCTCATCGGCGAGTTGCTTGCCGCTACGTCCGTTGCCGCCCTCGTTCAACATCTCGGCGGTGATGGCCGCCAGGCCCGGCGTGGGCGCGTAGATCTCTCCGGCATCCTCCAGTTGGAATCGCACCGTGCCGATCGGCAGGCGATTGTCCTCGATGGCGAGCAGCGTGACGCCGTTCGCCAGTTTGACCGGTGTGGCCTCGGGGAGTTTGACCTTGAGATTCTCGCGGGAAAATGGCGCGCGATTTAGATGGTCCGCGGCATAAGCGCCGCCGGCCGCCAGGGCCAACAGTTCGCGGCGTTTCATGGCTTGCCTCCCGGAGTGTTCAGGAATACCGTGCGCCTCGCCGGGGTCAGATATCTTCGCGTCACGCGTTGCAGATCTTCACTGGTCACGCTGCGCACTTTCTTCTCCCATTCGTTGACCGAGTCCAGGCGTCCGTCGCTGATCAGCGACAGGGCGAATTCCTGCGCGCGCAGATTGCCCGGCACCAGGCCAAAGGCGTGGCGACGCAGGGAATCTGTCCGCACGCGTTGGATCTCGTCCTCGCCGACACCCTCGCGCCCGATGCGATCTACTTCTTCGTAAGCCAGCGTTTCGGCCTGCGCCGCGTCTTTGCCAGGCGCAATCATCAACTGAAAGACGAAGAGGTTCGGACCGGCGGAATTCTCCAACCCAACCTGCGCCACGGTGGCGATTGCCGCAGTCTTGATCAGGGAATTTTGCAGCCGGGCCGCGGTGTTGCCACCCAACACTTCGCCCACGCACATGAGCGGAAACCAGTCCGCGTCGGTGACCGGCGGCACCCGCCAGGAGATGATGGTCACGGGCGCGGGAATCCCAGCCTCTGGAGCGCTCTCGCGTTTCTCCTGCGTGCGCTCCGGCTCCTTCAGGTCGGTCTCCGGCGCCTTCGGCCTCGCGGGAATGCCCTCGAAGTAGTGTTTGATTCGGTCGCGAGCCTTGGCCGGCTCAAAGTCGCCCACCAGCACGATCACGGCGTTGGACGGCGTGTAGTAAGTCTGATAGAACTTGCGCACATCCTCAGGCGTGGCGCGGTTCGTGTCCTCGATCG
>JBDTPR010000261.1:0-8563 GCA_039932635.1 Candidatus Solibacter sp. | reverse complement strand
CCATGGCCATCGCGGTGACGGTTTCGAAGTAGGTGGCGTGTAGGTCGATCAGCCCCTGAGAGAGCAGGCGTTCAACGGCCGCGTGCACGTGATCGAAGGCAGCAGCGAAGCGTTCGGCGGAGACGGGGACGCCATCGATTCGAATGCGCTCGGTAGGCTCGGCGAGGTGCGGTGAAGTGAAGAGTCCGGTGCGGCGACCGGCGGCGCGCAGGGCGCTTTCCAACATGGCGCAGGTGGAGCCTTTGCCATTGGTGCCTGCCACGTGGACGAAGCGCAGCCTCTCGTGCGGCGCGCCGAGTTCCTGAAGCACGGCGGAGATGCGCTCGAGCCCGAGTTTGGCGGTCTGAATCTCGTTGCCGAGCGCGTAGAGAAACTGAACCGAATCAGGGTAATTCACAGGACGCTCAATCCATGAGCGAGCGTAGCGCCGTGGCCACGTAT
Source organism: Candidatus Solibacter sp. (assembly GCA_039932635.1). Lineage (GTDB taxonomy): Bacteria > Acidobacteriota > Terriglobia > Bryobacterales > Bryobacteraceae > Solibacter. The sequence continues at coordinate 8,122 of JBDTPR010000261.1, read as the reverse complement.
TGCTTCAATTCCAGGCGGGGCACCACGGCGTCGAGCATGCCGTGTTCGAGCAGGAACTCGCTGCGCTGGAAGCCTTCGGGCAATTTCTGACGAATGGTCTGCTCGATCACGCGGGGTCCGGCGAAGCCGATGAGGGCGCCGGGTTCGGCGAGATTGAGATCGCCCAGCATGGCGTAACTGGCGGTGACGCCGCCAGTGGTCGGGTCGGTGAGGATGCTGATGAAGGGCAGGCGGGCCTCGTCGAGACGCATCAGGCCGGCGGAAATCTTGGCCATCTGCATGAGGCTGACGGCGCCTTCCTGCATGCGCGCGCCGCCGGAGGCCGAGACGATGACGAGAGGCTGGCCGTTTTTCATGCAGCGCTCAATGGCCCGCATGATCATTTCGCCGACCACCGAGCCCATGCTGCCGCCGATGAATTTGGGCTCCATGGCGCAGATCTGCACGGTGCGGCCGTCGAGACGGCCTTCGGCGGCGATCATAGCGTCGCTGAGGCCGGTGGACGCCTGCATTCCGGTGAGGCGCTCGCTGTAAGGCTTGCTATCGACGAAGCCCAGCGGGTCGCTGCTGCGCAGGGTGGTGTCGTGGCGCTGGTAGTCGCCCTCGTCGAGCAGCAACTTGAGGCGGGTTGCGGCGTCGATACGGCTATGGGTTCCGCACTTGGGGCAGACGTTCCAATTGGTCTCCAGGTCCTTTTTCCAGATGATCTGGCGGCAGCCTTCGCACTTCTGCCACAGACCCTCAGTACGGACCTTGCGATCCTTGTCATTCACCTTGGGGAGTTTTTCGTCATCCCCTTTGTCCCGCTTGAACCAAGACATTCAAGCCCTACGTTAACGCGTTTGGGAAGGTTGGAGCAAATGCGATCCACATGGCTAGCGTACGTAGGGGTGGTTACGAAGCATACAAAAGCCGCGATAAACCTGCTCGGCGAGCATCGCGCGAGCGAGTTCGTGGGGAAAAGTCATGGCGGAAAGCGAGAGCAGTTGATCGGCACGGGCGGGCCATCCGGGCGGCAAGCCGTCGTGGCCGCCGATCAGGAACACGAGGTCGCGGCCTTCCATTTCACCCTTGGCAATCAGTTTGGAAAATGCGGCGGAGTCGGCCGGTTTGCCCGCGGGATCGAGGAAGATCTTGCGGGCGGTTGGGTGGCGTTCCCAGAGATCGAAGCGGTCGGGGCGGATTTCGCGCATCTCGCAGGGGCAGTAGCGGTCGGCGCGGCCCAGGAAATCGGCAGCGATGGCGTTGGCGTGGGGATCTTTGGGCTTGCCGATGAAGTAGAGGTAGATCTTCACGCCGCCGGGATTTCGATGCTCTTGGCGGCGCGCCAGAGGCGTTCGAGATCGTAATACTCTCGCGATTTGGGCGAGAAGATGTGGACCAGGAGGTCGCCGTAATCGGCCAGGACCCATTCGGCCTGATTGTAGCCTTCCAGGTTGGTCGGCAATTCCCGCGCCTGGTGCTTGAGTTGCAGACCGACTTCATCGCTGATGGCCTGTACCTGTTTGGAGTTCGAGCCGGTGCAGATCACGAAGTAATCGGCGAAGGCGGTGATGCCGGTCAAGTCCAGAACTTTGATGTCGGTGGCCTGTTTTTCTTCGGCCGCACGGACGGCAATCAGCCAGGTGGGGGTGTCGACTGGGTTGTCGATTTCGGTCTCAGCGGGCTGGTTCAATTCACTTTTGGTCAGACTATACTCCTATGTTTATCGTAGCAGACGGCCTGCCACTGTTAGCGTTCGTCGCTCTCGCGGCCTGACTTGGGGAGCTTGGGGTATGGCTTGTCCCAGCCCATCGCGTCGCCCCACAGAATGTGATTGAAGAGGTCGGCGGGGATGTCGTCGAGGTCCTTGAAATTCATCGCCATGGATTGCCGGGCGGCCTGCAATTGCCGTCCGGCGATCGCCTTGAGCGGCGGATTCATTTCGTCCAGTGCGACCGCGGGCGTGAGCTTGTCATACGGCGTGAGGTTCGGCTTGTCGGTGAAAATGCTGGTCATGGCGCGGGCCGCTTCCAGCGCGCGAGTGCGCTGCGGGATGCCGAAGATCTGCTGAATGGTGCGGATCATGCTGCTGTGGTTGTAGTGGTTGGAATCCACGACGTCGCGACGGATGTGGGGTCCGATGGCGAGGGCGATGGTGCGGTGGCCGTCGACGTGATCCACGCCGTCCTGGGCGTCGTCTTCGGTGACCAGAACGAGGCTGCTGGACCACACTTTGCTGTGCGTGATGCGCTCCACGATGCGGCCGAGGGCCAGATCGTTATCCGCCACCATGGCTCGCGGACGCGGCACTTTGGGGCTGGTGCCGTTGGTGTGATCGCTGTTGAGGGAAATGATGCTGAGCTGCGGAATGGTGTTGGCGGCTTCGTATTCGCCGAATTCCCGGAGCCACTCCTCGGCGCGAATCTGGTCGTTTATGGCGAGCGTAGGGTAGGGGAAGCGCTTGCTCGCGTAAGGGGCAAGGGCGGGGACTCCGCTGCGCGAGCCAACCAGCGATTGCCAGCGATTCTCCTTGTAGGCCTTCCAGTAATCGGTCCACGTGAGATCGTCTGCCTCGTCGATGTCCACAGTGGTCTGGCGCACCGGATCCCAACGGGCGGAGAGTTGGAACTCGCCATAGATGCGGACGCTCAGGGGCTTTGCGGCCGCCTGCCAGAAGAACCCCGTGGGCGCCACTACCAGGGCGTCCGCCATGTTGTAGGTGTAGCCGCGCGGGGAGGCGGCGAAGGCGCGCTCCACGTAGTCGCTGACGAAGCCCTGCATGAGCCACTGATGGCCGTCGAAGCTGATGGCGCCGCCGGTGTAAAAGTTGTCGAGCACGACGAACTTTTCGGCGAGCGCGTGGTGATTGGGCGAGACCTCGCGCGGGTACATGCAGAGTTTGGGATCGCCGTTGGCCTTGGCGATGTCGCCGAGGATGCCGTCGTAGGTGCGGTTCTCCTTGACGATCAGGAAGACGTGCTTGATGCCGAGCGATTGGAGGTTCGCGATCCCGCCGGCGGATTCGAATTTGGGACTATTGGCGGCGCGGACTTCACGGGTTCCGGCGGAGAGTTGCGGCGCGCCGGGCGCCGGGATGCGCTCTAGCGAGCCCTCGTACGCACGCGAATTGTACGCGCCCTTTTTGTTATCGGTGTTGCCCACGCCTTTGATGTTCAGGACGCGGAGCGAGCCATCGGCGGCGACGGCGACGGTGGTGGGGAACCACGCCGTGGGAATGGCGCCGGCCACCTGCCATTTTCCAGCCGACTGGCGCACCACGGCGAGGGCGTTGTTGCCGCCGCAGGCGACGTAGAGGGTGCGCGCGTCGGGCGAAAAGGCGAGGTGGATGGGCTGACTGCCAAGCGCCGCGTCGGGGTAGGTAGGAATCTTGACGTCGGTGCGCGCGAGCGTGGCGGCGTCGAGCAACGAGATGGAATCGCCGTGGCCGTTCGCGATGGCGACGATTTTGCCGCCGGGCGCGACGGTGAGATGCGAGAGTGCGAGACCGACCTCGACTTCGCGGGCGTCGCCCGTCTCCATGTTGACTACGCTGACGGTGCCGCTAATGGCGGCGCCGGTGACAGGATCTGTAACCACGCGGGAGCCTGAAGAGGGCGCCACCGTGTCATTGGGACGGGCGCGGCGTCCGGCGCGATTGGTGACGAAAACTCTCCCCTGTGCGACGGCGACGCCAAAGGGCGCCATGCCGACGTTGACCTCGCGCAGGAGTTCGAGCGTGTTGGCGTCGATGATGGCCAGCGTGTTGCTGCGGCTGAAGGCGACGAAAGCGAGCTTGCCGTCCGTGGAGAAGGCGATGCCGGTGGGCAACGGATGGCCGTTGAGGCCGATGCGCTGGGTTTCGCCGGGCATGCCGAGGTCCGTGATCTTGGTGATGAGGATGGAGTCGGGACCGGTGCGAGTGGTCTCGGAGGCCCAGAGTTCGCGGTCGCCGGGGCGGAAAGCGATGCCCGCGTAGGACGTGGTGCGCGTCGGAATGTCGGCGAGTTTGGCGCCGGTGGAACCATCGAGGAGGTGGATGGCGCGGGTGTTCAGGACGGCGAGGATGCGATGGGCCGAGTCGTAGGTCATGTCCACGGGGCGGCCGGGAATGACGGTCTGTTCACCCCATGGACGGATCAGTTGGTTGGGCGTGAGCAGCCAGAAGCCGCCCGGCTGTTTCCCTATCCGGACGGTGCTTTTCAGGACCGGAAAGAGCGCGGTCTGCTGACCGAGCAGCGCGACGGCAGCCAGGGCGAGGGCACAAAGAATCGGCTTTCGCATGAAGCATCATGTTAATACCCGGCGGTCGCAACTGCATGAAGCCGGTTCCCGCCTTGGCAAACTGCCCCAACCGAGTACCGGTACTTCAGACCCAAGAAGATGTTGTAATTGATACCCCGGGCATGTACCATGCTTTAGTGATCAATAAACTTGCAGTCTTCACCGGTTTCATCTCCCTCTTAGCAGCGTCGTCCGTTTCAGCGGCAACGATATCGACGCTTTATAACACGGGAGTGGACGCACTTGGCACTGTCCAGACGAACGGAATCGCGGAAATTCACTATACGCTTACCGGCGCACCTGGAGGGACGACAAACGTGCGGGTGGCTACTGCGGTCAACGGTTTCCCGATCGGCCCGTGGCTGGGGGACAACGCTCTCTCCGCTTGGATCGGACCGGACAGCGACTCGCAATTGAACGGTCCGGTGGGCAACTACATCTACCAGACGACCTTCAGTCTGGCGGGTTTCGACCCGACCAGCGCTGCAATAGCCGGTCAATGGGCGATGGATGATGGAAACGTGGCAATCCGGCTAAACGGCGTCTCCATTGGTCCGCTGACCGATTTTGCCTTCGGCGCCTTTGCTAATTTCAACGTCAGCAGTGGTTTCGTGAGCGGAATCAACACCCTGGAGTTCGAAATAGTCAATACTGGCGGGCCCACCGGCCTTCGCGTCGAAATGGCCGGCACGGCGGACATCGACCGCGGTGGCGCCGCTCCGGAACCGGCATCCTTCATACTTCTCGGTGGAAGCCTGCTTGCCGTGGGTCTGTTCCGTCGCGTTCGCGCTTAGGGCACTTCGCCAAACGGCGCCAAGCGCCTCCGGGCGGGCGTGCTGCACGGCGCTTGGCTGATACACGAGGCAACCCGTGGACTCGGCGACTCTGCCCCCTTCCTAAGCCGCGCCAGCCCTAGTCTTCCATTTGTGGAAGGCGCGGACGTAACCAACATCCCCGGAGGATCGCCCTCTCTTTCGGGTATAATTAAGATTCATGCATTTTTCCTTGGGGATCATCCTTGTTTTCAGTTTTTTGTGTGCGTTTGCACAGACTGAAGACCCACCGGAGGTAGCGCGCGCCAAAGCGGGAATCGAACGCCTGCGCTCGCTGGTGGATGCAGGGGTGGCACCGCGCGCGCAATTGGACAGGGCCGAGGCGGCAATCGCCGATGCCGAGGATTCCGCACTGCTGCGCCGCACGCTCTACGGCACGGAATTGAACGACGCGCAGGCCGAAGATATGCTGGCCGCGGCAGCGCGCCGTTTCGACCGTCGTAAGGAAGCGGTGGAAGCCGGCCGCAAGTTGGTGGATAGCGGCGTGGCATCGCTGCTCTCGCTGACCCCGCTGCTGGAAGAACTGGACACCGCGCACAAAGAGCAGGACCTGGCGGAATCGCGCGCTAAGTTCGCCCGGGAACTGGCGCAATTCGCCGAGGCCGAAGAACTGGCGCTCAGCAAGATGAACGACTCTCCCAAGGAACTCCGCGATCTGGCGGACCGTTACGATGGCGACGGCGTCTTCAACATGGGCACGTTTTCACGCGTCGAATCGGAGTTCGTGAAACAGTTCGGCAAGCCTCTGCCGGTGAGCGCGATGGGGGAAACGGCGACGCACCGGTCGCTGGGCTTCGACCATCGGAACCGGGTCGACGTCGCCCTTCATCCGGATGACCCGGAGGGTCACTGGCTTCTGGAATACCTGGTCGACAAACATATCCCCTACTTCGCATTTCGCCATGCAGTACCCGGAAAAGCCACCGGAGCGCACATTCATCTGGGACCGATTAGCACACGCTACAAACTCGGCGGATAATGTAAGCTCCAATATGATTGATCCAAAACTCCGGGTTCTGATCTCCTCCGAACAGATCCAAGCCCGCATTAAAGAACTTGGCGAGAAGATTTCCGCCGACTATCCCACCGGAAATCTGCACATGATCTGCATCCTGAAGGGCGCCGTCTTCTTCATGACCGATCTTGCGCGTGCCATGAAACGCGATGTCCAACTCGATTTCATGGGCATCTCGACGTATGGCAAAGGGAAGACGAGTTCGGGCGAGGTCAAGGTCACCAAAGATCTCGATATTTCGTTGGAAGGCGCCGATGTGCTGATTGTCGAAGACATCGTGGATAGCGGCGTCACGTTGAACTACCTGATGCACCTGCTGGATCAGCGCAGGCCGCATTCCATCCGGATCGCCGCGCTGATGGATAAGCCGGAGCGCCGCCTGCGCCCGGTGCACGTCAGCTATGTGGGCTTCCAGATCCCGGACGAGTTCGTGGTGGGCTACGGGCTCGATTACGCGGAAAAGTATCGCAATCTGGATGACATTTGCGTGCTCGATCCGGACGCGGTCTAACGGTTTCCGCGGCCCGTGCTGATTGCGTTATTCGTGGCGGCCCGGATTGTCGCCAACCCCATCTCCAATGCACTGCAAAAGCAGTTGGCGCAGCGGCCGGCCAACCCGATCTTTATTATCGCGGTGACCCATGCCTTGCTGACGCTGGCGGTGTTGCCGGTGGCGCTCTCGGGCAACGCCCTGCGGTTGGGCGGCGAGTTCTGGTTCAATATCGCGCTCTGCGCGTCACTGGCGGTTGCCAGCAATGTGCTGTTGGTCTTCGCACTGCGCACGTCGGACCTTTCGGTACTCGGGCCGATCAACGCCTATAAATCGGTGGTGAGCCTGGTGCTCGGCATCTTCCTGATCGGGGAGTTGCCGGCCCCATTGGGACTGGGCGGCGTACTCCTGATCGTGGCGGGCAGTTACTTCGTGGTGGATCGCGATGCCAACATGCCGAGGCGTCACGCCTTCGCGCAGTTCTTCGCCGAGCGCGGCGTGCAATTGCGAATCGCGGCCCTATGCTTCTCGGCCACAGAGGCAGTCTTTCTGAAGAAGTCGATTCTGCATTCCGACCCGGTGACGGCCTTTGTGTACTGGTCGATTCTGGGTCTGCCGGTGGCCGCGGCGGCGGTGATGTTGATGCACGACGAAGTGGCGGCAGAGATTGTGCTGCTGCGGCAAAATTGGTCTACGTACCTTTGGCTGGCGCTAGCCACCGGGACGATGCAATTGACGACGCTGCTCACCTTCGGCAAATTGCAGGTGGGCTACTCGCTGGCGCTATTCCAACTCTCCACGCTGATCGGCGTGTTCCTGGGCTATCGATATTTTCGTGAAGGGCAGATCCGCAAGCGCCTGCTCGGTGCGGCGATCATGTCGGCGGGCGCGGCGCTGATCGTGCTGCAGGGGCGGCGAGGCTAACGCGCGCCGCTTCGGTGCGGGTAGCGCAAACGCGATATACTCACACCCGACAGGAGACTCTATGACCACTCAATCGCGCCGCCGATTGCTTCAGGCCTTGGCCGCCGGCACCGCCGCCTTTTCCGTACCTGGCCTGTTCGCCGAAGCCCTCAAAACCACCGTCAGCCTTGGCGAGGGTCCGTTCTACCCGGACAAGATGCCGCTCGATACCGACAACGAACTGTTGGTTCTGAATGCCGGCATCACGCCCGCCGTCGGTGAAGTCAGTTACGTGTCCGGCCGGGTGCTGACGAAATCCGGCGAACCGCTGCGCAACGGCTACGTCGAAATCTGGCAGACCGACACCAACGGCTCCTACCTGCATTCGGGCGGGCGCAATACCGGAGGCTACGATTCCAACTTCCAGGGCTATGGCCGCTTCGTCACCGATTCCAAAGGCCAGTATTTCTTCCGCACAATCAAACCTGTCGAGTACACATTGCAGGGAACGTTCCGCTGCCCGCACATCCACTTCGCGATCAGCAAATCCGGACACCGGCTGATGGCCACCCAGATGTTGATCAAGGGGCACCCGGCCAACGAGCGCGACGGCATCGT
>JBDTPR010000260.1:0-8572 GCA_039932635.1 Candidatus Solibacter sp. | reverse complement strand
CCGAAAGCGCTGGGACGGTTGCCGGAAATCTGCTGTTCGGTGGCGCGGTCGAGGAAGATTTTGACGGGCTTGCCCCCGGCCTTTTGGGAGAGGCGCGCGCCGACTTCGGCCCAGGCACCAGGGCTGAATTTGCTGCCGAAGCCGCCGCCGATGTAATCCATCTTCACTTTGATGTTGGTGGCGGGGACTTTGAGGTTGGGCGCGAGCGTGCCGGCCCAGCCGGTGAGGAATTGGGTGGAGGGCCACGCCATGACTTGATCGCCCTGCCACTGGATCACGAGACCGTGGGGTTCCAGGCAGCAATGGGTGATGACGGGGATGCCGTAGGCGCCGTCGGAAACGGCCTCGGCGTCCTTGAGTGCCTGATCGGGATCGCCGGTGACCTTTTCGCCGGCGGCCTTGCCGCGCGAACCGGCCTTGGCGAGGTCGCGCTCGTTGACGAAGTGGGGGAGGAGTTCGTACTTGACGTCGATCTTGCGGAGGGCTTCGCGGGCGATCTCCTCGGTGGTGGCGGCGACAGCGGCCACTTCCTGGCCGTGCCACTGCACTTCCTTGCCAGCCTCGGCGATCACCAGGACGGCCATCACGCCCTTCATCTTTTCGGCGGCGCTGACATCGATGGAAGCGACGCGCGCATGGGCGTGCGGGGAGGTCAGGTAGGCGCCGTACAACAGGTCCTTCATCTTGAGATCGGACGTGTACTTAGCGCGGCCAGCGGCCTTCTGGGGGCCATCGAGGCGCTTGAGGGGCTTGCCGATGAGCTTCCGGCTCTCCATCGGCGGCCAGCTGTAATCGGGGGTATTAGCCATTTTTCGCTCCCTTCATGTTCTTGGCGGCTTCGAGTACGGCCTGGCGGACGCCCATGTAGGTGCCGCAGCGGCAGAGGTTGCCGCCGAGACCCGATTTCACGTCGTCCATGGTGGGATTGGGATGGTCGGCGAGGAAGCCTTTGGTGGCCATGACGAAGCCGGGGGTGCAGTAACCGCACTGTTGGGCGTCGTGATTGACGAAGGCGTTGGAGATCGGATTGTTGACCGGGAGGCCTTCGATGGTTTCGATGTTGCGGCCCTGGGCGTCGATGGCCAGCACGCTGCAAGCGTAGACGCTTTTGCCGTTGAGGAGGACGGTGCAGGCTCCACAGGTGCCGCGGTCGCAGACCTTCTTGGCGCCGGTGTAGTCCAGATGATTTCGCAGGGCGTCGAGCAGCGTGACGCTGGGCTCGACCGTAAGGCTGACGGGTTTGCCGTTGATGTTCAGAGTGATGGGGACGGGGCCGGGTCCGACGGTACTTGCGGCGGGTGGCGCGGCCTGGGCTTCGGTTTCGAGCAGGCCTGCTCCCACGGCGCCGGTACCCATACCGCCTAGAAAACCACGGCGGGAGAATGCGCTTTTTGGCTTAGGGTCTTTGGTGGAACTCATCAGACACCTTCCTTTCGCTGCTTGCGGAATCGAGCTAAATATAGCAGGTGGCACAGTGGGTGGGAAGTGTCCGAACGATCTGAGGGCCGGCTGGGTGGCGAAGGACGACGGCGGTCGATGGGTTCGTTTCGGATTCGTATTATTGGCTTTGGGATGATGACAATAAATTAGTTATGCAGATAAATGGGTTCGTTTTTTCAATTTCCTTTTGGGACGCCGTCCGGGGAGGGCGCGGGGCTCTTCCTGCTGTCCAAGAAATACCACGGGGGAGGGGGCAGTCTGAAATTGACTGGCGTAAATATAGGAATGCATTGGGGCGTGGGCGAGAATGTGGGTGTCAAGGGGTTCAGGCTCGATGTGCCCTGGAGGGGGGCGGAAGATGGGTCTGTCCGACACGCGGGACGTTCGGGACGAACGGCAAGCCTGCGACCGAGTCACCCGGGCGAATTGTCGCCGATCCTGACAGTGGCCTTCCGGAACCGTCCGGCGGAGTAGGAACGACGACGCCACTTGCAACCGCGCAAGTTCTGGATTGCGGGTCATCCGCCCGGGATCGGCTGACAGAAGCTGCCTGCCCGTTCCTAATCCGGAACAGCTTTCCCGAATCTTGACTGGCGGAGCCGCAACCGCAGATCGGTGAGTCGGCGACGACACGTCCGGGTGGATCAGTTCCGGGATCGCCGCCGACGATACAATGCATCGCTCGCCGGGACGGTGGTCCGCGCTTTTGACCTCCACATCACCTCTTCGGCGGTGTAGGACGGTGAACCGTGACGGCATCGCCGACTTCGATCGTCATTAGATCCTCCCCGAACTCAACAGGACCTGCATAGCTTTGTCTCACTAGACCAAGTGCGGCAGGCGAGGCCACCGCGGCGTGCGAAAAAACCGCGAGCTTTGGCTTCACCCGCTGTAATACCTGTCCGGCCTCGGTTGGATCGGTATGGTGCTCTGCGATGATCTTCCTCTGCCTGCGAGTCTGCCGCGAATTTGGAAACAGTTCGTCCAACGGACCTGCCAACGCGGGATCGACCTTCGACGGCCCGAGTTCGTGAATCAACAGATCCACACCGCGCGAAAACTTGACCAGGTTCTCGGTCGGCATCGTGTCTCCGGAGATCACGACCGAGTGGCCGCGAAAGTCAACCCGAAAACCGTAGGCCGGCTTCACGGGTCCGTGATCCACAAGAAACGCCGTAATCTTGGCGCCATTAGCCTCATGAACAACTCCCTCCTGTATATCGGTTACGATCGCCTTGATGCCCTCGGCTGGGAATTTTTCGTCCACGTCGCGCCTGATGTGAATGTCAAATTCGAACGCTTCCCGCAGGTGTTTCATCATCGCGCTTGTGCCCTTAGGCCCCCAGATCTGCAACGGCTTATTTCGGCCTTGCGAAGCCCAGGGGAACAGATATAGTTCAGGCAGAGAGATGACGTGATCTGAGTGCAGATGAGTCAGGAAGACCTTCGTCACATCAGCGGGGTCGATCGCCAACGCGGACATTCCGGCCGTCATGCCGTGTCCACAGTCGAACAGAAGCTTTTCGGGGCCCGCCAGAACGAGTGTACTGATACCGTGCCGCTGGGCGCTGAACGTCGGCCCGCCGGCCGTTCCCAGCAGAATTACCGTGAGATTGGACTCGCCCTGGGCCAGCTCTTGCGACTGAACTGTAGCGCTCAGGGAAACCAACAGCAGAAACCTCAGGAGTGTTTTCTTCACACTTCCCCCCCAAAGGCAAGCATACAACTCTGCAAGGACAACACCGAAGAATTTCGGGTTGACCTCTTGTGCCGAAAATAGCGGTACGCCAGGGTGCACCAGATCGGTAGCCACATCATTCTGGAAACCGCCCAACCGACCCACCATCGGATCGCTCGGCTATTCCAAACCACAATCCCCTCAGACTCGGAACGTTCAGTTCGATCCTTCGCGCCGTCGCCCAGCATAAGGGTGTCCAGCGCGACGCGATCATTGCGGACCCGTAGGCGGTCGGAGGTCGCCAGCCGACTTGTGGGGATTAGTCCGAGCAGGCTGCCAAAATCGGCGAACCGAAATGCCGACAATCAGTGCGTTCTACGGGATCTTGATTCGCATGTTTTTCAATGATCATCCACCACCCCATTTTCACGCTCGTTATGGCGAGTTCGAGGCCACGATGGAGATCAGTACGCTGGACGTTATGGAAGGCCAACTCCCGCCGCGCGCTTTGAAGTTGGTTCAGGAATGGGCGATGATACATAGAGAGGAACTCTTGCACGACTGGCGACTTTGCCGTGAGAATGCGCCGCCGTCGAAGATCGAGCCGTTGTCATGAGCGGAGGCCGCCAATGTATTGGGACGTAGTTGAAGTGATACCTGAACCGGAATACTGCCTCTTTGTGCGGTTTAAAGATGGTTTGAACGGCCGGGTGCGATTGCGCCTCGAAGAGTTGACGGGAGCCCTGGCGCCACTCCGCGACGTGCAGTTCTTCGGGCGCGCGTACATCGATTACGGCGCGGTGGCTTGGCCGGGGGACATCGATCTGGCGCCGGATGAAATGTACGCCCAAGTGGTGCGCGAACGAAAGAGCCAGGAACGCCCGTCCTGACAAATTTCGGCCACTGATTGGAAGGCGACTTCCCGTCACTTACCCGCAGAGCGGTTCTTCCCACGCAGGTTCGGACGTATCCATGTTTTTGAGGGCCTCCACGAGATCACGGCTCCGCCAACTCGGTCTTGGGCCAGATGAGCGTTTCAGGCTGGCTCGCGGCCAACCATTGGTCGTCCTCAAAGCGGCAACGGTTCGCCTGGATCGTTCCGCCCTCGCTGCCCAGGAACCTCACGAACCGGGCGGCGGCGCTCGGTTCCTCGAACACTGGAACCAGAACTGCGTGAAGCAAATCTGTTGTTCGGATCAATATAATAAGGGCCCACGGAACTTGGCCTTCGCAATGGCACACGAAAAGAAAACGATCAGTTGCGGTCCCCTGAACTTCTGTCGCAATGGACAATACGGGACGCACCATATTCGCGAATTCGCGGAAGTGGGGTGCGGCGTTTGTCAGTATGTTGGCCTTACTCAGAACCTGGTTCCTTAGAAAGAAATCGCCAAGTACAGTTCGGCCGAGGAAGTGGCCTCCGGCTGAAAGTGCGTAACGATATCCAAGCATTTCAAAAAAGAGTTAAGTGAGCAGCTTTGAGCAAAGACACTAATGCCGGCAGCCGAATATCCTTTTCAATTACGATCTCGAATCCTTTGCTCATTGCGGCCAATGCGTCATCTGGGTGAATCTTGAGGCCGAATCGGATTGCACCACCGGAGCCACCAATAACAGTTTCGGTAAAATGGTCCGGCACAGGACCGCCTCACAAGATTTGTCACGCACGGCTAGGGCTTTGCCAGGCGGGGCGCTCCGTCGAATTCCAATTCGATGACGCTGGCGATTTTATCGGGGGCCTCTCCTTTGAGGGCGATCGTGGTATCCATTTTGCCGGTGGTAACGGGGAGCGTTTGTTTGGTCGCCGTCAGGCGGGCTCGCGCGTGTGCGCCTGCCACGAGCGGGACGACGAGTTTGCCGTCCTTGGGCCAGTCGAAGACGTGCAGGTAGAGGCGCGTGCGGCCTCCGGCAAGACGCTTCAGCGTGCAGCGGCCCCAGTCGAGTTTCTCGAAGGGGCTGGCGGTGGTGGCGTAGATCGCATCGCCGTTGACCTTCATCCAGGAACCGATGGCATGCATCGCCGCGACGCTTTCCTGAGGCACGCTGCCATCGCCTTTGGGGCCGATATTGAGCAGGTAGTTGCCGCCCTTGCTGGCGATATCGATCAGGTTGCGGATGAGGGTTTCGGGGGACTTCCATTTTTGGTCGTGTTCGCTGTAGCCCCAGGTGGTGTTCATCGTCATGCAGGTTTCCCAATCCACACCCGGCATGCCGGTGGCGGGGATGTGCTGCTCCGGCGTGATGAAGTCGCCGTATTTGGGGTCGAGCTGCGCGGAGATGGCGCTGGTCCCCATGCCGCTGAAGCCGGCTTCGGGGATACGGAAAAGGCGGTTGTTCATGACGATGGCCGGCTGTTTGGCGCGCACGTTGGCCAGGAGGTCGATGGCTCGCCAAGCTTCCTGACCCTGGAAATCCACGGCGCTGTAATCCCACCAGAGGATATCGATGGGGCCGTAGTTGGACATGAGTTCGTTGACCTCGCCGTGCAGGTAGGCGAGGTACTTGGCGTGGTCGCGCTGGCCGTTGGGGTAAGGCTTACCGAGCAGGGGATGGGGCAGTTGTTTGGAGAGCGCGTATTCGTACTGATCGTGGTGCCAATCGATCACGGAGTGGTAAAAGCCGACGCGCAGGCCTTCGGCGTGGAGCGCATCGACGATCTCGCGGACGAGGTCGCGCTGGAGGAGCGAGCCAGCGTCGAAGTCGCTGATTTTGGAATCGTGGAGGGCGAAGCCGTCGTGGTGCTTGGTGGTGAAGACTACGTAGCGGCAGCCCGCTTCCTTGGCAAGGCGCGCCCATTCGCGGGCGAAGCCGGGCTTGGGATGGAAGAGGGGCGTGGCGCGCTCGGCATAGGTGGCGGTGTCGGCCTTGACTCTCTGTTGGATCCACTCCATGCCGCCGGTGAGGGCTACGGGCTTACCGTCCCAGGTGCCCGCGAGGCCGGAGTAGAGTCCCCAATGCACGAACATTCCGAAGCGGGCTTCGCGCCACCATTGCATGCGGGCATCGCGCTGCGCGGCGGTTTCGATGCGGGCTGCAGGCGCGGGAGTTTGTGCTGTGGCGGCCAACGTGAGAGCGAGATAGGAAGTCGCAAGGAGGATGCGTGGGGTCATTTGGGAGTCCTCAGTTTTCGGTGGGAACGCGCTCGATGCGGTCGATCACCAGGTATTGGACGGGCACAGTGTGGGGCTCCAGTTTCAGGCCCAGCGACTCGCGGACCGCGGTGAAGATGCTGGCTTCGGGCGCGGACGGGTCGCTGTCCGCCGCTTCCAGGGGCTTGTCCGATGCCCACTTGAGGTCGATGCCGTATTTTCCGGTGAGGCCTGTGGCGTCTTGCACGGGGCCGAACCCCTGGCGCGAAAGGTTAGAGGCAAGGGATGCCATGGTCATGACGCCTTTCACGGCGTTGCGACCGAAGAACATCAGGCCGGGGCGGGCGTCCTTGCCCATGAAAGGGGCTTCCGGATCTTCCTCTTTGAATTTCGGACCGCCCTTGTCGATTACCAGCGCGAACCCTGTGCGCGGGCGGTCGACCTTGTGCGCGACGAGTTTGAACCTCTCGGCCAGCAGGGCCTGGAGCATGACGGGGAGTTGGTCCTTGGCGACACCTTCGGGGACTTTGGCGGAGATATCGAAGCACTCCGTTTCGAGCCACGAGGGTCCTTCGATCTGGTCCATTTTTATTTTGAAGGCTTCCATGAGGACTGCCTTGAGGGGCAGTGCTTTCAAGGTGACGGAACCCGGGTCGATGGAGGAGGCGCCCGTGAAGCAGCGCTCGGCGCGTTTGACGGAGGCGACTTCGAACTTCGGTTGGTTTTGGGCAGCGGCTACGTTTGTCGCGGCGATCGCGATTAGGGAAAGAAGGAAAGTCTTCATGGCGCGTGCTCCGTTGGCAATTATGTCACGGGCGCCGCCGGCCTGGCGGCCGGTGTACCGACTTAAGTCGGTACGCAGACTAAAGTCTGCCCCACAGATTAACATGCACTCCGCCGAAGCCAAGGGACAAGGGGACATTTCTACTTTGCCAGCGAGGGGACATTTCTACTTTGCCTTGACACAAGGCAGTTGGTTATTGACAAAGTAGTGAACGTGCCGTAGAGTCATACAAACCTTGTTTGGCAGTACGCCTCGTCTTGCGACTGTCCCATTCCCCCACGTCCGTTCGGCCCGTCACAAAATTTCAAAACCGAGGAGTGTGCAATGAGTCTTTCCCTTCGACAGACGGATTCCTTACTGGAACGCGGCTTTTCACGTCGCCAACTAGGCCGCATTGCGAGCCTGATTACGGCCGGCGCCACTATGCCGTTCTTCAATGAGTATGCGATGGCACAGGAGGCGACCCAGCAAACTTTGGGGCGCGGCGGGATGCGCCGTGCGGCCGATCCGGACACGGTCCGCATCAGTTCGAACGAGAATCCCATGGGTCCTTGCAAGGAGGGTCTGGAGGCGTTGGCGAAAGTGGCGCCGCATGGCTGGCGGTATTCGCCGGGCAATGAGCAGGGCGAATTCATTCAGGCGATCGCGGAGGTGGAAGGTGTGAAAACCGACCATATACAAGCGTTCGCAGGATCGAGCGATCCGCTGCACCGGTCGGCCTGCGCGTATACCTCACCGACCCGAAGCTGGACGATGGCGAACCCTGGGTATGGCGGCGGCGCGCCCGAATTCATCGGGTCGAAAACGGTACGCGTGCCGCTGGCCGCGGACTATTCGCACGACGCGGCGGCCATGATCAAGGCGGATCCGGACGCGGGCGTGTACTACGTCTGCAATCCGAATAATCCCACCGGGACAGTGACACCGCGGGCGGAGATCGAGTACCTGCTGGAGAACAAGAAGAAGGACGCCGTGGTGGTGGTGGACGAGGCGTACATTCACTTCTCGCACAGCGCGAAATCGTGTGCCGACCTGGTGGCGCAGGATAAAGATGTCGTGGTGCTGCGAACGTTCTCGAAGATTTATGGCATGGCGGGGATCCGCGCGGGCTTCGCCATGGGACGCCCGGACCTGCTGGCGAAGATGCGGACGTTCGGCGGCGGCGGATTCCTGCCGGTCACGGGTTTGGCATGCGCCACGGCGAGCCTGAAGGTGAGGTCGCTGGTGGCGGAGCGGCGCGAGATTATGAAGAGCGTCCGCGACGACACGTTTGCCTTCCTGGAGAAGAAGGGCGTGGAGTACATTCCGAGCGAGGGGAATTTCTTCATGATGGAAGTGAAGCGGCCGGGCGGAGAATTCTCGCAGGCCATGGCGGCGAATAAAGTCATCATCGGGCGCGTGTGGCCGGTATGGCCAACCAAAGTGCGGGTGACGGTAGGTACAAAGGACGAGATGGCGAAGTTCAAAATCGCCTTCGAGAAGGCCTGGGCGTAGAATGAGGGCGTGATACGCACGCCTAGGATTCTCGCGCCGCATCTGATTCTAGCCGCGTATCTGGCGACGATTGCACTCGGGCCGATG
>JBDTPR010000259.1:0-8578 GCA_039932635.1 Candidatus Solibacter sp. | reverse complement strand
ACCCCTCTAACGCGGGCCAGGCGGTCACGTTCACGGTCACGATGACGCCGGTCTCGAATGGCGCACCCCTGGACTTGCAGATTAGTAACCCTCCGACCCCCTTGATTGCGACATGGAGCGCCGGCCAGACGGTGATCACCACCGCCAACCTGTCGGTGGGTACACACACCGTCACCGGTGTGTGGTTCGGTGACGCGAACGTCCTGGCGGGCAGTTCGTCTGTACTCGTGCAAACCGTGCAGATGAAGACCACCACCACCAGCCTCGTCACCACTCCGAATCCTTCCGTATTCGGCGGCAGTGTCACCCTGACCGCGACGGTATCGCCGGCCGGCGCGACGGGCACGGTGTGGTTCTATAACAGCGGCGTTCCGCTACTGTCGGCGCCCGTGGTGAGCGGCGCCGCACAGGCCTCGATTGCGACCTTGCCGGTCGGGTCGAATTCGATCACGGCAGTGTACAGCGGCGATTACGCCAACGGGCCGAGCACCTCCTTCCCGGTCGCTCACGTCGTGAACGGGGCGGGAATTATTTCCAGCGTGACGCTGATTTCGTCGGCCAACCCTTCGATTGCCGGCCGCCCGTTGTGGCTCACCGCCACAGTATCGCCGGCCACTGCGTCAGGCACCGTTCAGTTCCTGGAAGGTGCCACCGCGCTGGGAACCGGAACCCTCGCCAACGGCTGGGCCACGTTGCAGCTATCCAGCCTGCCGGTCGGGACGCATTCCATCACGGCCGTCTATAGCGGCGACGTCAACCACCTGGCAAGCACGTCGGCCACGCTGTCCCAGAATATTTCGCCGGCATCGCCCTCCACCGTGACCCCAGCAATTATCACCACGCTGGCCAGCGCCTCTGTTGGCGTGGGCATCCCTGTGATCGACGCGACCGGCAACATCTACTTCCCGGACGGCTTCCGCATTGTCAAACGCACGCCGGACGGCGTACTCAACGCGATTGCCGGCAATGGCCAGCAGGGTACGGCCGGCGACGGCGGTCCCGCACTTTCCGCGAGCCTCGGCTTGATCCGGCAACTTGCGCTTCACGGCTCCCGTATTTGCTTCAGTGACATGCTCGCCGGCAAGGTTCGCTGTGTTGACCTCGGCACGGGCCTGATTCAGGGCTATGGCAATCTCTCCAATCCCGCCGGTACCGCCTTCGACGACGCGGGCAATATCTACGTGTCGGAATCTGGCGGCGCCAGGGTAAGCCGGATCGATGCCCTAACCTCCACCGTCACTCTATTCGCTGGGCGAACGTTGTTCAGCGGTCTGCTGCCCGGGGACGGCGGCCCGGCAGTGGGCGCCAATCTGAATGCGCCAGGCAGCCTTGCCTACTACAACAGTGCAATCTATATTGCCGATACGGGCAACCAGCTAATACGCCGCGTCGATCTCGCTACCGGAATGATATCGAGCGTGGCTTTTGTCCGTGCCCAGCACATCGCCATGGACCCCTCCGGAAACCTGTTTTTCAATTCAGGCCTGACCATCGACATGATGGATCCTTCCGGCAATATTACGCCCATCGCGAATTCGAGGGACTACTCCGGCCAGGGAGACGACGATATCCTGGCCACCGACACCGTCTTCAGCGGTCCGCCGCAATTCAGCTGGGATCCGCTCGCCACGCGCCTGTTGATCGGCGATCAGGCGCGTCTCCGTCAGGTCTTCTTCACTCCGCCGACTACCACTGCGCTGGTTCTTTCGCCGAATCCTGTTTCGCCTGGCGGCCAGGTCGCATTGCAGGCTACCGTGTCCCCGGCGACGGCAACCGGTAGCGTGCGGTTCTACCAGGGGCGCCTGCTCCTGGGCTCCTCGCCTCTGGTCAATGGCGGCGCCAGCTTCAGCTGGACCGCGCCAATCGGCGGCAATCCATCGGCCGCAATGCGAGCGGTTTATGGCGGCGATGCGAATCTCAACTTGAGCACGTCGGCAACAATCACGGAGACCGTACAGCAGGGCGCCACGGTCAGCACCACCAGCCTTGCGGTCACCCCGAATCCCTCGCTCCCGGGCGCTGTTGTGAGCCTCGTCGCGGCGATTTCTCCCGCCCCGGCAACAGGCGTTGTGGCGTTCTATTCGAATGGCATTCTTGCCGGCACGGCGCCGGTCAGCGGCGGCCAGGCGCGATTTTCAATCGCGACGCTGCACACCGGCTCGAACCTGCTGATGGCCCAATACGGTGGAGACTTCACTTACGCGGGTAGTTCCTCCAGCATGGTGACGCAGATCGTGGCGGCCGCGCCTTCCGTTACATTGACCTCCGGCGCGAATCCCTCGGCGTACGGGCAATCCGTCACTTTTAGCGCCGCGCTTGTACCCGCTACCGCGAGCGGCTCGGTGCAGTTCCTGGATGGAGCTACCGTGCTCGGCACGGGTACCATCGCCAATGGATCGGCATCCTTGTCGGTCTCCACCCTCGCGGCGGGCAACCATTCCGTGACCGCGGTCTACAGCGGCGATACCAACAATTATCCGGGCGCCTCCGCCGCCGTTACCCAGACGGTACAGCAGGCCTCCACCGCAACCACACTGACGT
Source organism: Candidatus Solibacter sp. (assembly GCA_039932635.1). Classification (GTDB taxonomy): domain Bacteria; phylum Acidobacteriota; class Terriglobia; order Bryobacterales; family Bryobacteraceae; genus Solibacter. The sequence goes on along the minus strand of JBDTPR010000259.1, from coordinate 6,037 downwards.
CCAATATCGACCGTACACAAGTGGGGCAGAACATCCCGCTGAGTGTCACTGTCACGCCGGCAACCGCGTCGGGATCGGTCAACCTGATGAAAGGCGCCACGGTTCTCGCGACATCTGCATTAGTCAACGGAGCCGCGACTTTCAACGTTGCCAATTTGCCGGTCGGCGCTAACTCGCTTTTCGCGCGCTACGCAGGCGACGCGTCCTACGCACCGAGCAGTTCGTCGACGGTGGTCCAGGTGGTATTGATGGCCACGTCGATCGTCCTCACCACGTCACCGAATCCGTCGGCGTACGGGGCCGCGGTGGGCCTCACGGTGACGGCATCGCCCACTTCGGCGACGGGCCCCGTGCAGTTCAACAACGGCAATATCATTCTGGGCACGGCAAGTCTTGTCAAGGGCAAGGCCACACTGTCCGTCGCCAATCTTCCTGTCGGCCCGGCCGCCCTGGTCGCGTACTACTCCGGGGACGACACGCACACCGGCTTTACGTCGCTCATCGTGACGCAAACCGTGAACAAATCGCCGTCGAGCGTGAAGCTGACCTCGGGCAGCAATCCTTCCGTGGCCGGCCAGAACGTCGTTTTCAGCGTCGTGGCGACGCCAGGCGCGGCAACCGGAATCATCAAGTTTCTCGATGGCTCCGCCGTGCTGGGTACCGCGACCATCAGTGGCGGCACGGCATCTCTCACCGTATCGACGTTGTCCACGGGCGCCCACTCGATCACGGCGGCATATAACGGCGACGCCGCCTATCTGGCCGCCGTATCGCCGGTCTTGACGCAGACTGTGTCCGCACCGGCGCTTGCCTGTCACGTGGTCTATACCGTCACCGGACAGTGGCCCGGCGGCTTCGGCACGGCCATCACCATCAAAAACACCGGAAGCGCGGTCATTAAGGGTTGGAACCTCACCTGGACATGGCCAGGGAATCAGACCATCACCCAAGCGTGGAACGCCAGCAACTCGCAGACTGGAACCAACGCGAAGCTCACCAACATGAGCTACAACTCCGATATCGCGGCGGGCGCCACCCTCAGCGGAATCGGGTTCAACGGCAGCTGGAGCGGCTCCAATACGTCTCCCGCTTCGTTCTACCTGAACGGTGCGCTGTGTAAGTGATCGCCGTATGATAAAGCGCGGCCGCTGTCCCCTTGACTCAGCGGTCGCGCAACACTCTGACGCCACACATCTCGGCGAAGCGAAGTTCCGTGGCCTTCACCCGTCCCGCCACAACGCTCAGCACTCGCTGGAAGAACTCAGCGCCCAGTGTCGTATTGCTCATACACTCGGCCTTCAATTCCGCGCCGTCCAGTTGCAGCGCCGACGTGGCTTCGCGGGCACGTACCTGGAACAGTGTGTCCTGATCGTCCAGCAGTGAACTCCAGCCAAAAACCTTGCCCGGCCCCAACGCCTGCACCGCGATCACGTACTGCTCGGTCCGCAGCTCCACCACGACACTACCGCTGCTGAGCAGATAGAAAGAACGCGAACGCTGTCCGTCCACGAGAATCAATTCGTTCTCATCGAACGTCACCGGCCTGGCAATCCTGGCCAAAGCCTGGATCTGTGCTTCGCTCAGACCCTGCGTAAATTCGTGTTCCCTCAACGCCTGCGTTTGAGGCATCTGCCCCACCTCCTGCGTGAAAGCCCGCAAGGTTATTTGCGATCTCGCCTTCATTTGCTGTGTTTTTCCACGCTGGATTGAGAATAGTGCAATCGTGGTGCCAAGGTTTTCGGCTACTGGCGGTCCATCCGGACGCTCGGCTTTCCGCTGGTGGAGAGCCGGACCTTCGCAGGTTCGAAGATCCGTTCGTCCACCGGCAGCAGCTTGTATTTCGACAGGTCGGGCTTGGTGGTGAACATGTCGCTTAAATCGGTAGCCGCGGCATCGTACAGATTGAGCGGCGGAATTCCAAGGATGCGGAAGATCGTCTTCAGCAGGCCCGGAAAGCTGGTGTTGGTATGCGACACGTAATTCCGCCTGGCCCATGGACCGAGCACCATCAATATGGAGCGGTGCGCATCGATGTGGTCCACGCCGCCCTGCGCATCGTCCTCCGTGACCAGGATGGCGGTCTCTGCCCACTCCTTGCGGCCCGAGAGATATTCCACGATGCGGCCGAGGGCATAATCGTTGTCGGCGGCGAAACTCTCCTCATACGGGTAGCCGTCGGCCGGGCGGGCCGCAGTCATATGGTCGTTCGGCAGGTGGATGAAGACGAACTGCGGCAGCGCCATCGTCTCCATCTCCTTAATGAACTGGTTGGCGCGGAACTGGTCCGGCACATTCATATTGAAGCCCGGGTACTCGCGCGAAGTATTCCGATACAGCGGGTCTGGCATCGGGATATTGGTCAGGAAGCGCGCGCCCGTCGGCTCCAGGTCTTTGCTCTCGTCCACGCCGGCGAGTTCGAAGCCCTCGCCGAAGTTGCGGAAGGTGATCTTGTGACGCTCGAAATGATGCCAGATGGTGCCGTGCTCGGCTTGCTCCTCGGGGTGTACGGAGGAATCGCTGCCCGCGAAGAGCAGGCGTCCGGGAGCCGCGGTCAGGCGAAAGTCCTTCTTCTGATCGCTGTACGCCGCCATCAGTGAGCTTTCGGTCCAGGCGTTCGGATAGGAGCCCACCAGCCAGTGATGTCCGTCCACGCTGACATCGCTGTCCGTATAGAAGTTGTCGCTCATGGCCCACTTGGCGGCCATCGCGTGGTGATTGGGAGTGACGTTGATGTCGCGTATGCTGAGGCGCCCCTGCTTCCCATCGACGTACCCGCGAGTTCCGAGACGCGCGATTTCCGGCATGCCCATGGCGCCCGGGACATCGCCGAAGACCTCGTCGTAGGTGCGGTTCTCCTTGACGATCAGCACCACATGTTTGATGCCGGCGGGCAGCGCGCGCTCCGGAGTAATGCGAGGCTTGAAGCCGTTGGCCTGCATGACGAATTCGGTCTGTGCCGCCAAGTCCTGCGCCGGCGGCATGGGGTACATGGAGACCGACCCGTGGCGCGGCTGCCCGCGCGGCGCATTCGGACCCTGTCCGAAACCGCGCCCATTTGCGACGATGACCGTATCGTTATCCAACGCCACCCGGGTGGGGAACCACGCGGCGGGAATGTGGCCGAGCACGCGCCCCTGTTTCACATCGATCACTCCCACGGCATTGATCCCCGCCTCGGCCACCAGCAGCCAGCCGGACTTCTCGTGAAACGCCATGCCGATCGGCATCACGCCGCGGTACGTTTCCAGGCCCGGGATGCGTATCGGGATTTCGCGTTCCACCGCGTTGGTTTTGGGGTCAATGACGGTGATGATGTCGTGGTTGGCATTGGCGACGAAAATCCGGCCGGCCGCAGCCAGGATGCCGGAGGGGCTACTGCCGCCATGCACGGTCGGACCGAAGGGTAGCCCGGTGCGCACGAACGCCTCCACTTTGGGAGCCGTGGGAGTGGCCACATCCACGACGGCGACGGAATTCGATTCGCGCAGATTCGGGTCGCCCAGCGCAGGTACCTTGACCGGACCTCGCTCGGTGGCGCGTTCCACGCCGGCCAAGCTCTCGGGGCTCGGAAAGCCAAATGCGGGGAACGGCAGCCCAGTAGCGGCCGCCTGCTTCGCGTCGGCGCCCGGGATGGCCTGGTACTCAAAAATACCGAGATTCGTCACATATAATTTGCGGCGGTCCGCCGACAGCGCGGCCGCGAAGGGCAGACGCCCGACCTTCAGGGAGGCGATCACCTGACGCGAGCGCGTGTCCACGACAGCGATCCGAAAGTTGGCCTGGTCCACCACGTACAACATGCCGCGTTCTGCATCCAGCGCCAGATCTCCCGTGTAACTATCGTCATAGCCCTTTTGATTAAGATCGATGGTGCGGCGCCGTTCGTTGGTAGTTGCACTCCAATCGAAGAGGGCGATTTTTCCGGAGTTGCCTTCGGAGATCCAGGCGGAGTGCTCGTTGACGAAGGCGATACCCATGAAAACACTGCGCCAGTCGGCGTCGCCGTCGTCCCCGTCAATGTCGCCTTTACTATGCGCCAGCAGATGGCGTACATCCCAGTGATTGCTCTTATCGCGCTGAATGACGGTCAGAGAGTTACGTCCAGGACCGCCGTTCGCGGTTAGGACCGTCTTGCTTTCAGGACTTACCCCTAGCCCAAAAGGGCCACTGCCTGTGATATACTGTGCGCCCGCCGGCTGAATGACACGCCCCCCAGGGAGGATCGACCCGGCGGCGTGGCGTTGCGCCTGGCGCATGCCGGCAGGCGCGCTATAAGCCTGAGCCGACGCCGAAACCGCACAGAATAAAGCGAAAACGCATCCGAGAAGCGCTGGGAGCACCCCTCCATGATATAACCGGAGAAGGCCCGCAGCTGTTGGATTGGGAACATCGGGTCGATCGGGCAGAAATGACCGAGGGTGCGCAAGAATTGCCCGTTCGGTAAGAAATGTCACTGACCGTTTTTACACGAACTTATGGGTATATCAGATACACATGTGGAACACCCTTTACTTTCAGTGCTGAGTGGTACAAAATCTGACGTAGTAACGGGCACCACGGGCGAAACGACTTTTGGTACGCCACATGCATATAGAGAGTGGTATTAGCGGTAACGAATGATGAGACCTAAACCAGCCTCGCTCTCTCTCTTGCTTATCGGATTTTCTTTGCTGGCTCCGGTGGCTCTATCGTCCGCCCAAACGCCGGCCAGTCAAAAAAAGGGCAGCGACAGCAAGAAAAAGACTGTGCCGCAAGCTTCACTTTCCGGCTGTATCGATCAGCAGGAAGGGCACTACGTGTTAATCGATGATCGAACGATGAAGCCTGTCGCCGATCTTGACGCAGACGGATTTCCAACAGAAGGGTTCGCAAAGCACATGGGCCATAAAGTGACTATCCGGGGGACATCGAGCCCGGGCAGCACGCGCACGGCCTTCAAGGTTCGCAGCATCGAGACCATCAGTGAGAGCTGCGCAACCACGGCACCATCGGACAAGAAATAAGCATTGGAGGAGACATTTCATGGCAACCCCCACAGTAGTAGCACCACAGAAAGCTCTCGAAGATCCTTTGGCACATCTGCCGTGCTCCAGCATCGTGGAGTACAAGAAGGGCCAGGTGATCTATAACCAGGACCAGCCTTCCACCAACATCCACCTGATCATCGAGGGCAAGGTTAAGGTGTCCCGCCTAGCCGATGACGGCCATCAGGTGGTGGTCGATATTTATCAACCCGACGAGTTCTTTGGCGAGTCCGCCTTTCTGAACCTGCCGCATCGCAGCGAACAAGCCACGGCGTTAGAGAACACCAAGCTGATGACTTGGACCACAGCCGAGATCGAGGAGATCATCATGCGCCGGCCGAAGTTGGCCGTGGCACTGCTCCAGATCCTGGTACAGCGGACCATCGAGTTTACCCACCGCATCGAGAGTTTCAGCGTAGACAACATTGCGCGCCGCCTGGCACGTTCGTTGATTCGTTTCTCGGAACGGCTGGGCGCGGAAGCGGAAGACGGTTCGGTACGCATGGTGCCGTTCACGCACGAACTGCTCTCGCAATACGTGGGTACGTCGCGCGAGATCGTGACCCACTACATGAATCAATTCCGGCGACAGGGCTACCTGAAGTATTCGCGCAAGGAAGTGGTTCTGTACCGTGATGCGTTCAAAGAGTATCTGCGCCAGTCGGCGTAGTTGCTGCGATTGAGATTTGGCCGCCGGGCGCAGTGCCGGCGGCCGCCCCTCCGAAGTTCTGTCCCTCGTTTTAACTCCCCCTAAATCCAAATTAGAACGCCGTCCGAGCTGTTTTTGTCGCGCCTGCCGAATTGGTCAGCGCGGCTTCGCACGCGGCGATGCCCGAGGTATCGCCCGTTACCGGGAAGGCAAGGCGCAACAGGAACACGCCCGCCTGCGAGGTGGCGAAGTAGCGCGCGAAATCGGCGGATGCGTCGGCGCGAATCACTCCCGGGGCAATGACGCCGCCGGCGGCGTCGAAGAAGGTGAAGGACAGCGCGCCCAGCGACCGCGTGTTATCGAA
>JBDTPR010000258.1:0-8579 GCA_039932635.1 Candidatus Solibacter sp. | reverse complement strand
GGCTCCGGTTCGCTAAAGCCGGACGCTCACATCTTCAAAACGCGTTTTTCCCCGCGGTTCACTGTGCGAATCATTCCACCTGGCAGCCAGGGCGGCCTCGCTGGATAGTTGGAACTACGGGTGGATACCGGTACGGTCTACACCTCGAAGAATACACACTTCACGGTGTCGTCGGGTTGATTTCTGACCTCTCGCGCCCCGCTGCCCTGTTCCTCGCCAGCGTGCTTTTGGCTCCGCTATTTGCAGCCGAGCCAGCCAAGGCTGTTCTGGAACGGGACTTCACCCAAACCGTAAAGCCCTTCATCAATCAGTATTGTGCGGGTTGCCATAGCGGTAAGACACCCGCCGCTCAACTCGACCTGAACGCTTACACGACGCTTTCGTCCGTCGTCGAGGATTTCGGTCACTGGAATCTCTTGATGGAGCGGATGGAGCGCCAGGAGATGCCGCCCAAGCCCCTACCCCAGCCTCCGGTGGACCGGCGGCAGAAGGTGATCGAGTGGGTGAAAGCGGTTCGTGCGGATGAACTTCGCAAGAACGCCGGGGATCCCGGTCCGGTGCTGGCGCATCGGCTGAGTAATTCCGAATACAACTACACGATTCGCGATCTGACCGGCGCGGATATACGGCCCACCAGGGAATTTCCGGTCGACCCGGCGAATCAGGCGGGGTTCGACAATACCGGTGAGACGCTGGGAATGTCTCCTGCGCTGTTCAATAAGTACTTGGCAGCGGCACGGGACGTCGCCGACCATCTGGCTCTTACGCCTGACGGTTTTATCTTTGCCCCAGGCCCGGTGCTTTCCGGACCGGATCGGGATCAGTTCGCGGTCAAGCGGATCGTGGACTTCTACGAATCGCAGCCGACGGACTACGCAGCCTATTTCGAAGCGGCGTGGCGGTACAAGCATCGCGCCGCGCTTGGCAAGCCCACAGCCTCGCTGGCGAGCATCGCGACCGCCAGCAACGTCAGCCCGAAGTACCTGCCGCTGGTCTGGGGCATTCTGGTTGAAGGCGCAACTCCAGGCCAGTCTCGCGCGACGGCGGTCGGCCCGGTCGCGAAGCTTCAGGCAATGTGGAAGTCCCTGCCCGCGCCGGCCGCAGGGAAGGTGGATGAGTCGGCCTTACGCGCAAAGTGCAGGGAAATGAGCGATTTCGTACTGACGATCCGCCACCACACCGCTATGCAGTTCACCGCGCCCGTTGTGGGGGGGCCACCTGTAGCGGCCCCGCCTCCTCCGCCGCCGCCCACGACGCCTCCGGCTCAAGGAGTCGATGCAGGCGGAAGGGGTGGACGCGGCGGTAGAGGCGGATTCCGCGGACCTCGCGGATTGCCGGCCGCATCGCAGCCGCTGCTGACGTGGAAATACACGCAGTTCAACACCCATCGCCGGGATTTCGATCCGGGCGCCTTGCGGCTCGATACCGATCCCCCGCAGGCCCCGGTGGAGGTTCCCCGCTTCGCCGGTCTGCATCAGGAAGCAGCCCCCCGCTGGGCAGCGGTGATGAAGAATGCGCAGATTGCGGATCCCGACCTGGTGATTCCGGCCGCCAAGCGCGCCGAGTACGAGGAGTCCTTCAAGCGTTTCGCCAAGGTGTTTCCCGATGCCTTCTATATCAAGGAGCGAGGGAAATTCTTTCCGGACAATTCATCGGAGATAGGCCGGCTCCTGAGCGCCGGCTACCACAGCGTAATGGGCTACTGGCGCGACGATGTTCCACTGCAGGAATTGATTTTGGACGAGAAGGGCAAGAAGGAACTGGACAAGCTCTGGACCGAATTTGACTTCTACGCCGAGCACACCGCCCGCACCTTCGTTCAGTTTTACTTCAACCAGAGCGGTGAAGTGCAGGGTGGCGGGGCTGAATCCGGTCGTCCGCGTCCGGTGGGAAAGGAAGTCACCGACGCTTCCGTGATCGCCGGGATTCGCGACCAATACAGCGCGTTCGCGAAGGCCAGCGGAAATGATGTGGCCGCGGCCTGGATGCCGGTCCATTTCGACACGATTAACTCCACGCTCCGGTCACTGGAGAAGATTCGGATCGCCGCGGAGCCGGTGCAACTGGAAGCGCTCGTGAGGTTCGCCGCACGCGCCTATCGCCGGCCGCTCACCAAAGCGGAGCGCGACGGCTTGCTCGCCCACTACCACGAGCTTCGCGAAAAGGGCGACCTGTCGCACGAGGATGCCATACGCGATTCCGTCGCCAGTATCCTGATCGCGCCCGAGTTCTTCTTCAGGATCGATTTGCAGGACGCGCCGTCCGCGGCAGCAACCTCCGCCGCGGCTCGCTCCAGCGGTATCGGGACGCCCCTGCCTGCGTATTCGCTAGCCAGCCGGCTGAGCTATTTCCTGTGGTCCAGCATGCCGGATGAAGAGTTGCTGAAACATGCCGCGACAGGCGATTTGGCCAGATCCGACGTGCTTGCGGCGCAGACCCGGCGGATGCTGAAAGATCCGCGAGCGCGCGGACTGGCAGTGGAGTTCGCGGCGAACTGGCTCGATTCGCGCCATTTCGAGACGTACAATTCGGTGGACCGCCAGCGCTTCCCGACTTTCACCAACCAGCTTCGCAGCGCCATGTTCGAGGAACCGATCCGCTTCTTCGAGGATGTGATCAAGAACAACCGATCCGTTCTGGACATGCTCTACGGCAACTATACGTTCGTAAATCCGGACCTCGCGAAGCATTACGGCATGAACGAGATTCCAGAGTTCAAGCCCGCTGCGGCGAAGCCCCCCGTACCCTGGCCTGCCGAACCGGCGCGCCCGGCATCCGCGTTTGCGGACCCTTCCGTCAATGCCAATACCTGGGTTCGGGTCGATGATGCCGGAAAGTACGACCGCGGCGGCTTGCTGCCGATGGGCGTGTTCCTTACCCAGAGTTCTCCTGGTCTGCGAACCAGCGCGGTGAAGCGCGGCTATTGGGTGGTGCGCCGGATTCTGGGCGAGGTGATTCCGCCGCCGCCCCCCGTTGTCCCGGAGCTGCCGCAGGACGAAGCCAAGTCGGATGCTCCTCTGCGCGACGTGCTTGCGCAGCACCGTTCGAATCCGGTTTGCGCTGGATGCCATGCCCGGTTCGACACCTTCGGTCTCGCCTTGGAAGGCTATGGGCCTGTGGGCGAGAAGCGCAGCAAAGACCTTGCCAACCGGTTGGTGGACGTATCGGCGACGTTCCCGGGCGGTTACCAGGGCTCGGGATTGCGCGGCGTGCAGGCGTACATCAAGGAGAAGCGACAGGACAATTACCTCGACAATCTCAGCCGGAAGCTGCTGTCCTATGCTCTGGGACGCACCCTGATTCTCTCGGACGACCCAGTCGTCGAGAAAATGAAGGCGCGGCTGACCGCCGACGGCTATCGCTTCGATTCCCTTGTGGAAACGATCGTCTCCAGTCCGCAGTTTCTGAACAAGCGAAACACTGAAATCACGCAAAACAAGCCAGTCGGATCAACGCCCAAGAAAGGTGAGTAACATGTCCAGCAAACTGATTCCCCAAAACAGCATTCCGCGTAACTTCCAACGCACGATTTCGCGCCGGTCCATCCTGCGTGGCGCCGGTGTCGCGATGGCGTTGCCGTTTCTCGAATCGCTCCCAGCATTCGGCGCGGCCACGTCAACCTTCCCAAAGCGGTTCGCGGTCATCTTCATGGGCTGCGGCATCAACGAGGATCACTGGAGCGCGACCGGCGACGGGGCCGACATGAAGCTCAGCAAGACTCTGTCGGTGCTGGAACCGTTGAAGCACAAGATTAACGTGGTTGACGGTCTGTTCAACAAGGCCTCGGTGGGACTGGGCATTCACCCTGCGCAGACGGGCAGCCTGCTTTCGGGCGCGCAGGTGTCGAAGGGCGCGATTCTGCATTCCGGCATGAGCGTGGATCAGATGATCGCCAACACCATCGGGCAGGACACGGCGGAGTCCAGCATCGTCCTGGCGTGCGATCCACCGATGACCGGCTATCACGAAACGAACTACTCGATGGCGTACAGTTCGCACATTTCGTGGCAGAGCCAGGACTCGCCGCTTCCGGTGGAACTGTACCCCCAATTAGCCTTCGACAATCTCTTTGAGAATCGCGGCAGTCTGCGGAATATTAGCATCATGGATCGCGTGAAAGACAGCGCGGAAGCGATGAGCCGGAAAGTGAGTTCCGCGGACAAGGTCAAGCTGGACGATTATCTGACGAGCGTACGCGAAGTGGAGAAACGTGTAGACAAGCTGCGCCCCGGCAAGGATGCCGCCGAGGACAAAGCCAAACTGACTGGTACTCCGGTGATGAAGATGGAGCGCCCCGCGAACGGTTTGCCCGAGGATCTGCGTGAACATTCCAAGCTGATGTGCGACATCATCGCCATGGCTTTCCAGACCGACAAAACACGCGTCGCCTCGCTGATCATCTCGCGTGATCTTTCTGCCATGTACTATCCATTCCTGGGGGCAAACCAGGGACATCACGGTCTCTCGCACAACAATAACTCGGACACGTACGAGGCCATCTCGCGCTGGCACGTGAGTCAGTTCGGATATCTGGCCTCGAAGCTGGATAGCATGCCCGAAGGCGACGGCACAGTGCTCGACAACTCCTGCCTGATGTTCCTATCAAGTCTCTTTGTAGGCCGCACGCACGATAACAATCGGTTGCCGGTGGTGCTGGCCGGCGGTCTGGGCGGAACGCTCAAGACGGGCCGTTCGCTCAGCTATCTGGGCGAGCCCGCGGAGAGCCGGAAGATGTGCAGCCTATATCTTTCGCTAATGGACCGCATGGGCGTGAAGGTGGATCACTTCGGCGACGCCGATTCGCGCCTGGCTCGCATTTAGCTGATTCGATGCTATCCGGCGAACCGCGCGCTGGCGAGCGCCCTTGCGCCGTCGAGAATCTCGTCCGGCGCGTTGGGCTATACAGGCGGCGTCATGCTTTCTAATCGCTGCAACGAAGTTCTAGGCGCGGGCTCGGCCTTTCCAGTGGCCATCGGGCTCGGCAAATGCCGAACCCACAGAACTGATTACGACACCTCTTGTTGTGGTCAGCTTCACTTCGAGCGGATCAGTTCGACCGGTCCAATGAGACCGGAGGGCAGTAACGGCGAATCGGCGCGATAGAACTGAACGGCCGTGTGGGTGTACTTCGTGGTCACGCTGGGCTGCCGATCGCCAATAAGCCGATTCACCCATGATGCGGAAAATCGTCTCGAACAGAGGTACTGGCCTTCGTCCAGCACGGTAGCCTGGACGGGCGCAGGGCACGGTCCTGGAACCGCTCGGCACGCAGCACGGTCAGCTCGTCTGCGCGTTCGGCCGCGCTGCGGGACCGGGCGGGGCGGCCCGATCCGGTGGCAAAGCGATCTCGGGCGGCGGCGATCGGCCAAAGACGGGACGCCTTTTTGTTTCTGCTGGAAACACACTCCGAGGGGGGCCGCGTGGACCGGGGGGCCAGTCGGCGCCTTTGCCCCCACCACTCCGTATTACAGAAGCAGCACCATCGGCCGTAGTCATCGGCCGGCTTTCCGCATCTATGCACACAAATTCCAGATGAATAGGAATTCAAAATGTCCAAAAGGTGTCAGTCACCGGAAGTAAATACGATGAACAGGGCTGGACTGCCTCCCAACGATCGTTCCGCTGAGCAGCAGCGGTTTCTATCGCTGTTTCTGCGCAGCGAAAAAGAGGTTTTCCGCTACGTTGCAGCGCTCGTCCCGAACATGGTCGATGCGGAAGATATCGTGCAGCAAACCGCCCTCTCCCTGTGGGAAAAATTCGACGCGTACGACCCCGCCCAGCCGTTTACTCCCTGGGCCTGCCGGTTCGCCTTGAACAAGGCGCGGCAGTGGGTCGAGCGGCGGCATCGATGGCAGGCGTTGCTGAAAGGCGGACTCGCCGAAGAAGTGGAGCAGCGCCGCGACGAGTTGCGCCCGGAACTGGAGTTCCGATTGCGCCACCTGGAAGACTGTCTCGAAAACCTGCCGCAAGAACAACGATCGCTTGTGGAGGGCTATTATTACCGTCGCACCGCGGTTGAGAAACTGGCGGACGATTCCGGCCGCACCGTGGCAGCGACGTACAAGGCTCTGCAGCGAATCCGTCAGGCACTGCAGCTTTGTATCCAAGGCGCCGCCAACCTGGAGCGAACATGAGGCTTGAGTTCCCTTCGCCCGAGTTCGACGACGCGGTGGCAGCCGTGTGCCACGGTTTGGTTTCCGATGAGCAAGCGCAGGCGCTGAATGACCTGCTGCGCAACGACGCCGCTGCGCGAGACGAATACATCCTGCGGCTCGAACTTCATTCCCGACTGGCCTCCGATGCCGATCTGTTCGTTTCGCCGGCGAGTGACGACGTTGCGTTCAGCGACGAACGGTGGACGCTGGGGCGCCCGGCTTTACCTCCGGTACCGGCCCGCGGTGGATGGAGGCGAAGGATTGGGTGGACTCTCGGTGTGGCCGCGAGCATCGCGCTGGTTGCCATCGCCACTCGGCGTTTGTCGCCCCCCGTCGCCGTTTCCGGTGCCATTGCGACCAGCAAGGCGGTAGCCATGTTGAATGAGACGGCTGGCGCCCGGTGGGCTGGGCCGGAAGGAGGACCCCGGTTGGGCGCTCCCCTGGAACCCGGCTGGCTCAAGCTTGAGGCGGGTTTGGCGCAAGTGGTCTTTTACAGTGGAGCACGCGTGGTCATCGAGGGCCCGGCCGAACTTCAGCTCATCTCCGCGACTCACGCGGTGTGCAGTCGCGGGAAGGTCACCGCGGAAGTCCCGCCGCAGGCGCGTGGATTTCGCATTGACACGCCGCAAGGAAAAGTGACGGACTTAGGCACCGTTTTTGGCCTGGAAGTGAACGAGCGGCGGACGGAGGTCCACGTTTTCAAAGGGGAGGTCACGGTCCAGGCTGCCGCCGCGATGACGGATGACAATCTCCGCGAAGGCTCTGGCGCCGTCATGGAAACCACCCATGCTCCCCGCCACATCGCGGCCGACAGAAAAGCGTTCGCGTCTTTGTTCGAGTTGCAGGCGAAGTCTTTAGCGGCGGACGCCCTGCGGCTGGATCAGTGGCGCTCCGCCGGCGAACGCCTGAATCGCGACCCGTCCCTGATGATCCGCTTCGTATTCGACGCCGCCAAACCTTCGCGATGGGAGTTGCCAAACATTTCGGGACAAAGCGGCCTCACCGGCGACGCAACAATTATCGGAGGCCAGTGGGGGCAGAGCCGCTGGCCTGGAAAACGCGCTCTCGAATTCCAGAATGTGAACGACCGCGTCCGCCTCAACGTGCCCGGCGATTTTGACGCGTTGACGATTGCGATATGGGTGCGGGTGCAGGGGCTCGATCGTAACCTGAATTCGTTGTTCATGTGCGACGGCTTCGCAGCGGGAAGCCTGCACTGGCTGATCCGAAAAGATGGGGCGTTGGGCATCACGATTGTCGGCGAGGGTTCAGGGAAATATCAAATCTCGACGAGCCCGCCCGTGCTCACGGTGGATCGATTCGGATCGTGGGTCCACCTCGCCGTCGTCGTAGACGGTCGAGCGGGCCGCGTGATGCAATACGTCAACGGTCAGCAGGTCGGCGAAAAGGCGTTGGGCATCAAACCGCCTTACCGCATCGGCGCTGCCGAGTTAGGCAACTGGAACACCAATGGGTATCCGGCAAAGGATCCCTTCATGATCCGTAATTTCAGCGGTTCGATGGACGAGTTCTGTCTCTTCCAACGTCCTCTAACAGCCGGCGAGATTCATGCGTTGTATGCGGAGGGACGGCCCGACGCCGAGGTAATCGCATCGCATGAGTAAACGGCAAAGACCGTCACTCCTATGAAACCAAAGTTCATGCTGTGCATACTCCTCGCCATTGCGCCCGCGCAACTGAGCCTGGCGCAGGACAAGACATGGAAGGACGACTGGAAGTCCTCGTCGACCAACATCGCCGGTCAGGAGTATCCAAAGATTAACTCGGAACGCCGCGCGCAGTTCAAGATCAAGGCGCCGGACGCCAAGGACGTCACCGTCAGCATTGGCAAGCCGTTGACGGTCGCGAAAGGCGACGATGGCGTTTGGACCATTACTACGTCGCCGCTGGACGGAGGTTTTCATTTCTATCGCCTGCTGATTGACGGGGCGAACGTGGCGGACCCGGCAAGCGAGATATTTCGCGGCGGGGGGGGCGGCGGATTGTCGAGCGGCATCGAAGTGCCCACGGGCGAGGACTTCTGGGACCTGAAGGACGTGCCGCACGGTGAAGTGCGCGAGCGCTGGTATTTTTCGAAAGTCACGCAGGCTTGGCGGCGAATCTTTGTCTATACGCCGCCCGATTACGAGAAGAACATATCGGCGCGGTATCCGGTGCTATATCTGCAGCACGGCGGCGGCGAAGATGAACGCGGCTGGGCGGTGCAGGGCCACGTCAGCCAGATCCTGGACAACCTGATCGCGGAGAAGAAGGCACAGCCGATGCTGATCGTGATGGAACGCGGCGCAGCGCTGAAACCGGGTGAGCAGCCCACACCGCTGCGGGCTCCAGGACAGCAGGCGGGCGGTCCTCCGCGCGATTACAGCCGCATCTTTGCCACGCTCGATGAAGTATTCGTGAAGG
>JBDTPR010000257.1:0-8657 GCA_039932635.1 Candidatus Solibacter sp. | reverse complement strand
CGGACGCACGGGCCGCGCCGGCGCACGTGGCGCCTCCTGGACCTTTGTGACTCCGCTCGAACGCTCCGATGTGCGCAACTATGAGCGCGCACTGGGTATTCAGGTGCAATATCGCGAACTGCCCTCGCTGCCGCGGCCCATCGGGATCGTGACGGATGTGCAGGCGTTTCTGGCTTCGATGAGCACCAGCCAGCCGTCTAGCAACGGGCCGAAGCCGTCAACCACGAGAAGCTTCTCGAGCAGCCGCCGGCGTCGCTGAATTTGCAGGCCATAAGTCCTTCAACCAAGCCGACAAGGTTCTACAATTACGGAAATCAGAAATCGGCACACCTTCCCATCCGCAGACGCCGGACATATGCTCGGCAGCGGCGCTGTCGGGCACTACAGCGGTGATCGTAATGATTCCGAGTTCGACCTTCCTGCGGTCGTCCGGCCAAACTACCGATCCATCGTTGGTCTGGTCGGCGGGATTCGGGAGTTGTAACAGCAGGCGGAACTTGAAGGGAGCCGTTGCGAGGCGGCCGGGCAGTTCCTCGCTGAGGAAATTTGGCGACTTACCTTTTGCGGTGACGTCATCGAGATACTGTCCTCCACCTACAGGAACGATCTGGTACCGGCCTGCCGGTCTCTGTCCTTCACTGTTGACAAAGATGAAGGCATTATTCGCGTAGAATGCCTCGGTCCCAAAGCTAACGGGAAGAGGTTTGGGATCCTGGACAAACTTGAGCGCCCTGGGATGGCTGTTCAGGAATTCTTCAATCGGCCAAAGATGCGGCGCTGAGGCATCCGTGGCAGCCTGTGCCTTCACCAGCGCCAGGAACTCTTCACCCGTACCCACCAGGAAACCGTTGTGCGAAAACGCCATGATATCGGTTCCCCATCCGGCCGCAAATCGAATCGCCATGCCGCGCGGGGCCGCCTCAGGCGAATTGTCGGCAACGGTCGTATCGGGTGCGCCATCGGAGAATCGAACTGTGATGGGTATGCTTTTGCCATCGAGGTGAATGGCTCGTGAAATGGGCTTGCCCCGGGTGACGCTTGGAACGAGCCCTGACACACAATTCTCTTGGCGTGTACGAAGCGCTGGTGCGCCTTTCCGCTCTGCCCCTGGCTCATCACTTCGGCGATTTGCCGGCTTTGCTCTGGGTTAGCCTAGTATTCCAAAGGCGCTAAGACGCAAAGAAGAGCTAAGAAGACATTATTTTCCTTCGTTCAGCTTGCGCTCCGCGAAGGCCAGTCCAATCGCTACGAGTGCGCCGACGAGCGCCAGCCAGAGCTTCCAGGCGCCGGGCCGATATTGCATGCTGAGGGCATGATGCCCGGCAGGTACGGGTATACCGATGAAACCCGGGGAGAGCATGGCGGTGGAGACGGATTTGCCATCGAGCGTGGCCTTCCAATTGGGGTGCCAGGTGGATTTGAAGAGCGCCCACGCTGGGCGCGCAGTGTCGAATTCCGCGTGATCTTCACGAGCGCTAGCGATTTCTCCCAGAGGCAGTGCCGCACCAGCAGTGGCGGGTGCCCCGGGACTTGCGAGTTGCAGATGCATGCGGTCCAGCACGGCACTGCTCTTCAGCCAGGAGTCGTTGACGGCTAGGAAGTCGTCGCGCGTGACGAAGATTCCCGCGCCGGCATCTACGACATCGAAGGCGCCGTTAGAAGGCGTGTCGAAGATTTGAAAGCGTCCGAAAATTGTGCCGGGCTTCAAGAAGGCCGGGACAGGATACTTGGTGCCGGCGGGCACGATGAAAGCGCGGATATCGAAGAGGCTGTAGTGCACAGGGTTACGCTCGTCGAAATCCAGCATGATGCCCGAGGTCAATGCCATGGTGTGCGAGAGGTAGCCCACGGTAGGCACGCCGGCGGAGGCGAGCACGTGGTACATGGGCACGGCGCCGACGCGGAAACTCGGTCCCCAACTGTTGGCGGTGGCGAGTCCGGCGAAGGCGCGCCCGCCGCGCTGGCGCAGGGCGTCGATCAAGGCATCGAGGGCGGGACGATCGGTCTGCATCGCTTGGATGGAGCGCTGCATGCGCGTCCGATTCAAATCGAGGTATTGCAGGCGTTCGGCAACCATCGGGTAGGAGAGCGCTAGCGCGGCAACCGCCGCAGCGGCGATGTGCACGCGTCGCGCAAGTTGCTCACAGAAGGCGGCGAGTCCCGTGGCGGCGAGCACGAGTAGAAAGATCTGCGCGCCGGCGAGGACGCGGTGTAAATGGAAATCGGGCGTGATGCCGAGAAGGTACAGCAGCGGACCCCACAGCGGCCGTCCCATGAAGATCAGCAGCCACAGTGCCATACCGGCGAGCGCGAACTTGCCGGTCAATCCCATTTCGCGCGGTTTAAAACAGAGCGCGGCCACTCCGGCCAGCGCCAGTAACGAGAGGATCGGTAGCCGGCCGTGGTCGAGGAGTTGGCCGGTAACCAGCCATTCGAGAACCTGCGAAGGGCCGAAGGAATCGGACTTCCACACCTGGTCGGCGGGCGTTGGGTTGATGAGGGCGCGATCCAGCCACAGCGGGAGGAGTTGGAAGAGCGACAGCGCGAACGCCGCGGTGCCGATCCAGAGGATGCGCTTGACGCGCTCGATGCGCGGCGTGGAGACAGCCAGCAGCGCCAGCAGGCAGATCGAGATCGCGCCGATATATCCATAGATGATCTGGCACAGGAAGGTGAGCCCAAGCAGTACGCCGGCCAATGTTGCGGAGCCCGCTCCGCGCACCGCTCGGTGCGCACAACCCAGGGCAAGCAACAGGAAATGTACGGCGACGGCCTGCGGAAAGAGGCCGAAGCCCGCCCACACGTAGCTCTCATATTCCAGGCCGTAGAGTTGCGGCGTGGAGATCAACGGCGCGAGACAGACTGCCGCGGCGGCTGTCAGGGGCGGCAGGCCAAAGCCTCTGGTCATGGCAAAAACGCTGAGCGGCAACAAGGCCAGCGCAAGGAAACGGAACCAGACCAAGACCGTCACGAGGCTCACCGCTTTGCCCATGGCGAAGTACACGAGCACCACGAGTAAATGGGCGAGCGGCTGATACACACGAACTAGCGGAAAGCCGAAAGACCACTCGGGACTCCAGAAATCCAGCGGATTGCCGCCGCGCTGGAGTGCCTCGGACATGCCGGCGATCATGCGGAAGTGCGAGACGTTGTCGTTGAGATCGACACCGCCCGCGTTGAGTTCCGCGCGCAGTCCCCAAGCATTGAGCGCGAGCACGACCACGAGGAGCGCGAGCGTGGCGGCGTTCTCGCGGGTGAGTTTCATCGCGCCAGGGTCAGCGCCCCACGGCGAGGCGGTCGGCGAGGATGCCCGGAAGTCCGGCCGCGTGGATCTTCTTCTGCGCGCCCGCCACGTCGTAAGTTACCCGGTAGTAAGTTACCTCCCCGGCGTCAGTATCGTAAATGGCATAGGCCGCGCGGGCATCGCCGTCGCGGGGCTGGCCGGACGAGCCCGGATTGATCATGTAGGCGCAGGCGGGGTCGATGGACAGGGACTGCGAATCGCTGCGCGCAGGGGTGCGCAGAATGGTCTCAACGCGCGACTGATTCCAGATGAAGCCACCCTGCACGTGGGTGTGGCCGAAAAAACCGACTCGCGATTCGAGATAACCGAAGGCCTCGCCGGCCTCGCCCGCGGCGATCACGTACTCGTCCTCGTCGTAGGGTGAACCATGGAAAAGTTGGAACGAGTCCACGGTCACTGGCCCGCGGGGCAGGGCCATGATGAATTCGGCATTTTCGGGCGTGAGGTTTTCGAGCGTCCACACGGCTGCCTGGCGAGCCACGGGGTTGAACCACTCAAGATCGTCCTGTCCGGTGGAGGCGCGGTCGTGATTGCCGCGTACCACGACAGAGCAGTTGGCGCGCACCCACTCGCAGACCGTGTTGGGGTCGGCGCCATAGCCGACAAGATCTCCGCAGCACAGGGCGCGATCGTAAGCGCCGGCTGAGTTCGCCTGGACGGCGGTGAGGGCTTCGAGATTGGCGTGAAGGTCGCTGACTATGAGATAGCGCACGGGGAAATTTGACTAAGCCTTTCTGAGCCGCAGGAGCGATATCTCCGGGGGCGCTCCGAGACGAGTGGGAATACCGATGGTGCCGATGCCGCGAGTAACGTAGGCGGTAGCATTTCCCTGGCGATAGAGCCCGTAAACGTACGGCGTAAAGAAGCGCGCCGGGTTGAACGCCTGATCCAGGATCTCCACCGTGACCTGTCCGCCATGAGTATGACCCGCAAGCAGCAAATTATACCCCTGCCGGGCAGCCTCTGGAAAGACGTCGGGATTGTGTTGTAACAGGATGTTGGTGGCGCCGGGTAAGATCAGGCGGTCGGCGCCCTTCAAATAGACGCTGCGCGAACGCTGCGGCTGGAAGTCGAGGCCTGCCAGATTGAGGGTGGCATTGCCGAAACGGAGGGCCTGCGCCTGCCCGCGTAGAAAGCGAATTCCGGCCTTCGCCGATTGGCGCTCAGTGTACGCTTCCACACGCGCATAGCGCTCATGATTGCCCATGCAGGCGAAGGTTCCGGCGTCGGATTTCAGACGCGCGAGTTGGCGTATGCAGGCGTCAAGAGGGTCGGTATGGCCGCTGATGAGGTCGCCGGTGACGACGGCAAGGTGGGGTTTTAGGGCGAAGGTGGAATCCACCACGCCGGCGAATTCTCCCTCGCTAAGGAAGGCGCTGAGGTGGATGTCGCTGAGGTGCAGGATGCGGAGTCCATCGAGATCGGGCGCCAGGCCGTCGATGGGCACATCCACTTCGCGGACGCGGAAATCGGTGCGCTGGATAAAGGAGCCGTAGCCCACGGCGGCGAAAGGCGCGGCCATCAGCACGCCGCCCGCGGCGTTGAGCACGCGCCGGCGACCCGGATCGGTATCGGCGGGGAGCAGTTTTCCGGCGGCCGAGAGAAGCTGGTAAATCACCAGCACGCCGGTCAGGGTCATGAAATAGGTGAGGGAACCAGCGCCCAGCACGCTGGCAATGGTGGTGGGGATCCGCAACCAGGCCTGAGCCATCGAGAAGGTAAACACATAGCAAGCGGCGACAAAGACAGCGAACACAAGGACGCCGGTGCGCTGCCAGCGGCGTGACGCGCGGGCCAGCAACAGGCTGGTGACGCGCCAGTGCACGAAACTGAAAACCACGATGAGAATCAGATCCAGGGGAAGATTAGCCACTGTTAGTCTATTTTCTCATGCCTAGGTTAGCCACGCGTTCCACACGATGGCCATGGCGGCGCATGCGGCTGTTTCCGCACGAAGTACCAGCGGCCCCAGGGAGACGGGACGCCAGTTTGCGGCGAGGGCGAGTTGGCGCTCGTTATCGACCCAGCCGCCTTCGGGACCGATCAACAGGGCGGCGGAATCGGCACGTTCCGCGGGGATTTCGGAGAGCAGCGGTGGGGCCACGGCTTCGTCCAGGAAGTAGCGGTGCGCAGCGGTCTGCTCCAGGCAGTGCTCGAAACGCACGGCGGGCAGAATCTCCGGAATGCGGACGCGGCGCGATTGCTGACTGCTTTCGCGCGCGATGCGCTGCCAGCGTTCGGCGCGTTTGCGAGAGGCGTCGTACAAGCCCTTCTCGCTGCGCGCCGCATCCACGGGGAGAATGCGATCGACACCGAGTTCGGTGGCTTTTTCGATGATCCACTCGAAGCGGTCGAACTTGACGATACTCGCGCAGAGCGTGATGGAAACGGGCGAGACCGCGCCGGGCAGCGTCTCGACGACGCGGAAGACCACGCGCTCACCGCGCGCCTCCGCGATTTCGGCGAGGTAGGCGTGCCGGTTGTCGGAAAGTTCGAAGCGCTGTCCTGGTTCGACGCGCAGGACGCGGGTTAAATGGCGAGCTTCCTCGCCGCGCAATTCGGCGGTGTCGCCGCGAATTTCGTCTACAAAAAAACGTCGTCTGGCCAAATCTCATGGTGGCACAGGGCGGCGAGGCCTGCCAACAGGCGCACGCCGCGGTAATAAGATGGACAGATGGCATTTCACCTCGCCCAGATCAATATCGGCCGCCTTGTGGCGCCCATCGACGATCTGCGGCTGGCCGGTTTCGTGGCGCAGCTCGACCCGGTGAACGCGCTGGCCGACGTCGCGCCGGGCTTCGTATGGCGGCTGAAGACGGCGGAGGGCAACGCCACTACGATGGCGTACAGCGACGACCCGCTGGTAATCGTCAACATGTCGGTGTGGGAAAGCCTCGCTGCGCTGCGCGATTACACGTACGCATCGCACCACATGACGGTGTTTCGCGAGCGCGCGCAGTGGTTCGAAAAGATGGAGCGGCCGTCGTATTGCCTGTGGTGGGTGCCCGCCGGCCACGTGCCCACGGTGGCCGAGGGCCGCGAACGCCTGGAGCATTATCAGGCCAACGGAGCCACGGCCTACTCGTTCCGGTTCTCGCAGAGCTTCCCTGCCCCGATGGAAACGTATGCGTGAGGTGAATATGAAAAGCGTAATCCTGATATTCGTCGCCGCGGCTTGCGCGGCGCAGACTCCTCCCCCGTCGAACCCTAAGGTCGCGGAGGCTGCCATCAAAGACGTGGTGGCCCGCTATGTGGACGCGCGCGACCAGAAGGATGCGAAGGCGACCGAGGCGTTGTTTACAGCCGATGCCGATCAGCTGGTGTCGAGCGGCGAATGGCGCAAGGGTCGCGATGCGGTGGTCAAAGGCACGATGGCGAGTTCGGAAGCGAGCGGCGGGAAGCGCACGATCACGGTGGAGACGGTTCGGTTCTTGACGCCCGACGTGGCGCTGGCCGATGGGCGGTATGAGATCGCCGGGACGAATGGGGCTGCCGCGCGCCGCATGTGGAGCACGTTCCTGATGACGCGCACGGCGGACGGGTGGAAGATCTCGGCGATCCGCAATATGTTGCCCGCCGCGCCTGCGAAATGAGCTTCACGATTCGGCTGGCCCAGGAGGCTGACATTGCGGAACTCGCGGCGTTGATCGACGCGTCGGTGCGCGGACTGCAGTCTGGCGACTACTCGCCGTCGCAGATCGAAGGCGCGCTGCGCGCGGTCTACGGCGTGGACTCGCAATTGATCGCGGACGCCACGTACTTCGTGGTGGAGTGCGATGGCGCGAAAGTGGGCTGCGGCGGTTGGAGCAAGCGAAGGACGCTCTATGGCGGCGACCGCTTCGCGGCACGCGAGGATTCTTTGTTGGACGCTCGAACGGAAGCGGCGCGCATCAGGGCGTTCTTCGTGCATCCCGCGTGGGCACGGCGCGGTATCGGCGGCATGATTCTGGAGGCCTGCGAGCGCGCGGCGGCGGAGGCTGGTTTCACGCGATTGGAAATGGGCGCGACGCTGACCGGCGTGCCCTTCTACCGCGCGAAGGGCTATCGCGAGGAGGAGGCGTTGACGGTACCGTTGCCCGATGGAGAGACCATGACGGTGGTGCGAATGGTGAAGGCGGTGAGGTAGGGTTACGCCGCGTCGCTGCGCGAGCGGACCTGTCTCTCGATCGTCTTGATGGTCTTGCACCGAGCCAGAATCAGTTCGTAGTCCTTCTGCAGGTTCATCCAGAAATCCGCGCTGGTATTGAAATACCGCGCCAGGCGCAAGGCAGTATCTGCGGTGATCCCACGACGCTGGTTTACGATCTGACTGATGCGTGTGACCGGAACGTGAAGTTCGAGGGCGAGTGCGTTGATTGAGATTCCGAGAGGCTTCATGAACTCTTCGCGCAGCATTTCGCCAGGGTGAACCGGTGGACGGGTGATATTCCAACCGCCTTCTGGCCGCTTGATGCTCATAATATGTTCCTTCTCCCGCTAATGGTAATCGACGATTTCGACATCGTAGACTCCGTCATTTCCCCAACGAAAACAGATCCACCACTGATCACTGACCCTAATGCTTTGCAGTCCGGCACGATCTCCTCGCAGCGCCTCCAATCGATTTCCCGGCGGTGCGTTCAATTCATCGAGCGTGATCACAGAGTCGATCTGAACCAGTTTTCGCACGGCAACACGCGCAATTGCACTCCAGCGGCGGCTGATACCAGTTTCGAAGAGCGTCCTGGTTTGCTTGTCCTTAAAGCTCCTGATCACTATTCCTCAAGCCATAACGAAGACCATTATACCTCTGACGTTATGGCGACATTACACCGCCATTTCCGCTGGCGAATTGCGCTCACCTCCACAAACGAGAGGTTTATGCCAATCAGCGCTTCCACTTGAGTTCGCCGTCCACTACAGTGGCCATCGCGCCGCCTCGGAACGTGCGTCCGTGGAAGGGCGAATTGCGGCTGCGCGAGGCGGATTGATTGACGTCGTAGGTCCACTCCACATCGGGACTGAAAACCGTCACGTCGCCGGGAGCGCCCGTCGCCAGCGTACCGCGTCCCAGGCGCATGACCCCTTCGGGACCGGTGGTGAACAATTCCACCAGGCGGGCCAATGAGATCCTGCCGGTGGCTACCAGATTTTCCAGTGCCAGGGCGATCGCCGTTTCCAGCCCGATGATGCCGAAGGGACAGCGCTCGAATTCCTGCATCTTCTCCGACCCGGGATGCGGCGCGTGATCGGTGGCAATGGCGCTGATGGTACCCGCCGCGAGCCCATCGACGATCGCATCGCGATGCCCGCAGGAACGCAGTGGCGGCTTCATCTTATAGTTGCTGTCGTAAGGCAGCATCTCCGCATCGGT
>JBDTPR010000256.1:0-8658 GCA_039932635.1 Candidatus Solibacter sp. | reverse complement strand
CGCGACCGTTAGGGAGCGGTGGTCTTTCGACCATGTCCACCGGCACGAAAGCTCAGTGGCATTGCTTGTGGGGCAGACTTTAGTCTGCGCACCGACTTCAGTCGGTGCCGAACTTACTGCAACCGCCAATGGCCACCCACAACACGCCGGCCCGCGAGAAACATTCCGGCCTACCACCGGGCACCGACTGAAGTCGGTGCGCAGACTGAAGTCTGCCCCACAAAGCTCACGCATGGCGTTTCTCCATTTCGCACAGGAATGCCACGCCCGCCGCGAGCGCGGCATCCACATCGACAGCTCTCACGCTCTCATCGGGATGATGGCTGATCCCGCCCGGAGAACGCACAAAAAGCATGGCGACCGGCATCATGGTCGCGATGATCATCGCGTCGTGCCCCGCCCCGCTAGCGAGGCGGTGAACGCGGTGTCCGGCGGACTCCACCGCGCGTGATAGCATTTCCGTCAGCGCCGTATCGCATGCCACGGCGGCCTGATCCATGCGCATATCCCATTCCAGCGCGAGATCGCGGCTCTTGGCGATTGCCTCGGCGGCCAGGCGCAATGTGGAAGTCAACGCGTGGCGTACGCCGTCATCCGCGTGTCGCAGATCGAGCGTCGCAAGGACTTCGCCGGCGATCACGTTGCCCGCCCCCGGATATGCGTGAATCGAGCCTACCGTCGCTAACGCTCCCGGTGTGGCGCGCGCGAAGCGTTCGACGCACGCGATCCAACGACCGGCAGCCGCCAGAGCGTCGCGGCGCAGGCGCATGGGCGTCGTGCCTGCATGATTGGCGGCGCCCCGGAAGCGCACCTCCGCACGTGTCTGTCCCACGATGGCCGTGACCACGCCGAGCGGCAGATCGAGCGCATCCAGCACCGGGCCCTGTTCGATGTGGCATTCCATGTACGCGATGTACTGCGCGTCCAGGCGCGGCGCGGGCTCCACTCCGAAATCACGCAGGGCGTCGGCGACCGAGACACCCGCGGCATCGGTGCGCGCCAACAGTCCCGAATCGAGCGTGCCATTGACGAAGCGGCTGCCGATGAAGGGGACGCCGAAGCGCACACCCTCCTCCTCGGAAAACGCGATCACTTCGATGGCGAAAGGTAGGCGGCGCCCCGCGAGCGCACGCACCACGGCGGTGCCCCACACCACGCCGAGCACGCCATCGTAAGCGCCGGCGTTCGGCACGGTGTCGATATGCGAGCCGATCAGCAGCCGCGCGGCATTCGGCGCATTGCCCCCGTACAACCCGCGCAGACTACCCGCGCCATCCAGCGTCACTGTCATGCCGGCCTCTTCCATCCATGCGCGGAGCGTGCGGTGGACATCGTGCATGGCCGGGCAGAGGAAGGTCCGCGTGATCGCGCCCGTCGTCTCGCTCATTCCGGCGATTGTCTGACAGCGTGCGATGATTTCAGCGCCCGTCATCTATGAGCCCCGATAGGTGCTGTAGCCGTAGGGCGAGAGCAGCAGCGGCACGTGATAAGCGACGCCGGCGGCCACACCAAAACGGATCACCACCTGGTCAAGAAACGGCGGGTCGGTGAGCGGCAGGCCGAGCGCACGGAAATAATCGCCCGCGTGGAAGACGAGTTCAAAGACGCCGCCAGGATCATCGGACGCGGACAACAGCGGCGCCGGGGTACGCCCGTCGACGGTAGTGACCGCCTCGGCGACCGCTTCGCGCAAGCCCTCCGCAAGCCGGTGCAATTCGACGCGCACGCCGGCCGCGGGCGTGCCGCGCGAGAGATCGAGAATATGGGTTGAGATCCTGGACACGCTACCTCCGCAAAGTGAGACCGAGACAGCCGTACGGCGGACGAGCTTCGGTATAGACGCCGAGCGTGTCGCCGCTTTCGCTCACCGTGTCCCAGGTTCGATTCTGCCCTTCCAGTTCGACCTCCGCGATCGCGGGAAGCTGCGCCAGCATTTCGCGACCTATCTGATAAATGATCTGCTGAATGCTGCCCGATTCGAAGGCATGGAACGTCTCCTGAACGATCCGCCGCACCTGCGCGCTCACGGCCCCGCCGCTATACCCGGAGGCGGCGTCGTTGTATTGCCATTCGAGGCCCAGCCACATGTGCAGGGGGCGGTTTCGGATGTCGGGCAACGTCGTGTATTGGTCGCGGACGAAGCCCTTGAAGGCGCTTCCCCCGAGGCGCAGCAAGCGGAAGCCATGTATACCGCTGCGCAAGTCCACCGTCTCCAGCGCACCGCCGGCGCGGCGCAATTCCAACTGCGCGGTGGGGGCTTCGGGACCGGCCGGGGTGAACGCCACGCCCGAGCCCGCGACTGCCTGATAAGGAATCGAGGTGGCCGTAATCTGCGCGCCTTCCACGTGGGGATAAGTTTCCAGGAACAGCGTCGCCAGGAACCGGCAATACGCTTCCAGATCGTGTCCCGCGAAGTTCATGGTCTCGCGCTGGATGAAATTCTTCATCGAGTCCGTGGCAATCAGGCCGGTGTTATCGCCCGTCTCGTAGGTGGGCCAGAACGCGTCGCCGTAAATCAGCAGCGTCACGCTGGCCCCGAATACCGGCAGCCCGCCGGCCTCCGTGCGGCCGTCGCGATTGAGGCGATAGGCGATCACGTCGGCCTTACCGTAGAAGTTGCGTTTCTTACCGCTGGCGAAACTATGCATGGATCGTATCCTCGAGGCGGGATTGGGCGATGCGGTAAATCTGCGCGAGTGCGGTGGCTTGCTCCGCGGGCGGATCGCCGGCCAGCCGGCCTTCCAGCGCGCGCAGAATGTCGTGCTTCGTGCTGCCCTTCACGGCATAGATGAATGGGAATCCGAACTTCTCGCGATAGGCCGCGTTCAGCCGCTGCAAGTCTTCAAACTCAGCGGGCGTAAGCCGATCGAGCCCCGCGCCGGCCTGTTCGCCCACCGAGACGTCGCTCATACGAGCACGCGTTCCCAGATCGGGATGCGCGCGAATCAGCGCGATCTGCGTTTCAGCATCGGCGCGCGCCACGTGGCTGACCATGGCCTGGTGCAACGCGGCCACGCCGGCGAAAGGCCGCTGCGCCCACGAGCGTTCCGCCACCCAGGGAGAGTTCTCAAAGATCCATCCCAGCGCGGCCGTGAACCTTTCGCGAT
This sequence comes from Candidatus Solibacter sp., assembly GCA_039932635.1. Lineage (GTDB taxonomy): Bacteria > Acidobacteriota > Terriglobia > Bryobacterales > Bryobacteraceae > Solibacter. Next base: position 5,551 of record JBDTPR010000256.1, on the reverse strand, counting down.
CCATGCGATTCAACTGTTCCAGCGTCATCCGTGGACCACCCGCCCACGGACTCGAACCTCTCGAATAGTCTCTGCGCCGGCCATGGTGAGCAGCGCGGCGAGGAGGCGTTCGGGGCTTTCGGCCTGTGCCGTGGCGGCCGCGAGCACGCTGCGCTCGGGCGCGCGGAGATAGACGAAGTCGGCCGATTTGCCTGGCGCAAAATCGCCGGTCTCCGCTTCGATGCCCAGCGCTTCCGCCCCGGCGCGCGTCGCCAAATACAAAAGGTGCGCCGGCCCCAGCGCGACACCATCGGGCATCAGGCGCTGCATCATATAACACTGCAACGCTTCCTTCAGCATGCCGAACCCGGTCCCCGCGCCGACGTCGGTGCCGAGCGCAATCCGCACGCCGGCGGCGATGTGGCGGGCCATGGGAAAAAGTCCGCTGCCCAGCACGGCGTTGCTGCACGGGCAGTGCGATACGGCCGCACCTGCCGCGGCCAAGCGATCAAGTTCGCAGTCCTCCGGGTGGACATTGTGCGCAAACACAGAGCGCGAGCCCACTAGGCCGTAGCGGTCGTAGGCCGACAAGTAATGTTGCGCTCGCGGAAACGCGCGGAGCACGTCGGCGATCTCCTGCGGATTCTCATTGAGGTGCGTCTGGAACGCCGCACCCGCACATTCGCTCATCAACGTCTGGCAGACTTCGAGCATCGCTTCCGACGCCGACAAGGCGAAGCGCGGCGTCACAGCATAGCGCAGCCCGTCGCGCTGGTGGAAACGATCGATCAGCGCGCGACTCTCCCGATAGGCGCGCTCCGGACTGCTCCGCAGCGCGTCGGGCAGCAGGCGGTCGGAGAGCACGAGGCCGGTCGCGATGCGCAGTCCCTTGGCGGCCGCCGCCTCGAACAGCAGGGCCGTGGCGTCGTGGAAATGCGAGCCGAACACCAGCGCGGTCGTCGTCCCGTGGGAGGCCAGCGCATCCACGAATTCACCGGCGACTGCCTTCGCGTAGGCGTTCTCGCCCAGGCGGACCTCTTCGGGCAGCGCGAAGCGATTCAGCCACTCGAGCAATCCGCAGCCCAGGCCGCCGATGATCCGCAATTGCGGGAAGTGCACATGCGTATCGATGAAGCCGGGCAGGATCGCACCGCCGCGCAGATCGCGCACCGCAACTTCGGGATGCGCCGCGCGAATGGCGGAATACTCACCGGCCTCGCGGATCACTCCACCTTCGACCAGCAGCGCGCCATCGGCAAAGGCTTCCAGCGCCGCAGCCTCCTTGAAGGGATTGCGCGGCGTGTGAAGAATTGTGGAACGAAAAATTTCGGGCGCCGCGGGACTCACGAAGTGGGTGCTCCCACTTCCGCCGGCGCCGCCACTTCACGCGGCGCACGCGCCTTTTGAATTGCGAAGAAGACGCGCTCGGGCGTACACGGCGAATCGATTTCGACAATCCCGCGCCCGAAGGAAGCCACCGCATCGCGCAACGCTTCGCGCACTGAGAGCGCCAGCATTAGCGGAGGCTCGCCGACCGCCTTGCTCCCCATGACCACTCCAGGTTCGGCAGCGCGCGGCAGAAAATCGACGTGGAATTCCGGCGGCATCTCCGCCCACGAAGGCAGCTTATAAGTGGACGCGCCGTTGGTAGCGAGCCTGCCCTCTTTGTCCCACACGAGTTCTTCCAACGTAAGCCAGCCCACGCCCTGCACGAAGCCTCCCTCAATCTGCCCGCGATCCACCAGCGGAGAGAGGCTCTCGCCGACATCCTCCAACAGATCCGCGCGCAGCAGGCTGTACTGGCCGGTGAAAGCGTCCACCTCCACTTCGCTCACTGCCGCGCCGTATGCGTAGTAATAGAATGGACGGCCCTGGCAGGTTTTCGGGTCGTAGTGAATTTCTGGGGTGCGATAGAAGCCTGAGGCGAAGAGCGGCATGCGGCGCCGGTAGGCCTCCTCCGCGAGTTGCGCAAGAGTGAGAGAGCGCGCGCCTCCCGAGACGATGCCATTGTCGAAGCGCACGTCCGCGGCATCGCACTCCAGCAGCGTGGCGGCAAGCGGCGTGAGGGTGGCGCGGATCTGGCGGCAGGCATCGAGCACCGCGGCGCCATTGAGGTCCGTACCGCAGGACGCGGCGGTGGCGGAACTATTCGGGACCTTGTCGGTACGCGGCGGCATCAGTCGAATCGCCTCGGGCGATACGCCGAGCGCGTCCACTGCGATCTGGCCGATCTTGGTGTACAGACCCTGTCCCATCTCAGTCCCGCCGTGGTTCACCTGCACGCTGCCGTCGCGATAGACCAGCACGAGCGCTCCGGCTTGATTGTACAGCGTCGCCGTGAAAGAGATGCCGAATTTCACCGGCGTGATCGCCAGTCCCCGGCGAGTGTGCGGGTGAACGGCGTTGAACCCATCGATCGCGGTGCGGCGCGCCGCGAAATGACTGGAGTCCTTTAATTGCGACCAGATGCGCGCGATCCGTTCGGCATCTTTCACCGTCTGGCCGTAGTGCGTGGACTGGCCTTCACGATAGAAATTGCGCTCGCGGACTTCGTCGGGCGGCAGTCCGAGAGTCCGCGCAATGCGGTCCAGAATGTCCTCGATCACCAGCATGCCCTGCGGTCCGCCGAAGCCGCGGAAGGCGGTCTGCGAAGTCTTGTGCGTCTTGCAGACGACTCCCGTGACCTCGAGCGACGGCAAATAGTAGGCATTGTCCACGTGGAACATGGCGCGCGACAGGATGGCCTCCGAAAGGTCGAGGCTCCAGCCGCCATCGGCGTACAGTTGGATGCGTGCCGCTTCCACGTGGCCTTCATCATCGAACCCAACAGTGAAGCGCGCCAGGAAAGGATGGCGCTTGCCGGTGAGCATCATGTCGAGCCGCCGCCCGACGCGCACGCGAACCGGCCGGCCTGTCTTGCGAGCGCCCAGCGCGGCCACGGCGGCGAAGCTGTTGGCCTGCGTCTCCTTGCCGCCGAAAGCGCCGCCCATGCGAAGGCACTCCACCGTCACCATATTTCGCGGCACGCCGAGCACGCGCGAGACAATCTCCTGCGTCTCGGCGGGATGCTGCGTGGAGGAGTATAGGTAGACGCCGCCGGATTCATCGAGCCGCGCGATGCTGGCCTGGGTTTCCAGGTAGAATTGCTCCTGCCCCCCGATGTGGATTTCGCCTTCGATGCGATGCCGGCTGGCGGCCATCGCGCCCACGGCGTCGCCGCGCCGGATGGTCAGAGGAACGGTCTGAAAGCTGGCCTGCGCGATCGCAGCTTCCACCGTGAGGACCGGTTCCAACCGCTGGTACGCAACGGCCAGGGCGAGTGACCCGAGGCGTGCGGTTTCCAGATTCTCGGCAAGCACCCACGCCACGGGCTGGTTGTGAAACATCACCTCAGTGGGGAAGACGGGTTCGTCATGACGCGCGGGTCCGGAATCGTTTTTGCCGGGCACGTCGGCCGCGGTAAGCACGGTGACCACGCCTGGCAAGGCGAGCGCCGGCGCTGTATCCAGATGGGTGACCATCGCATGCGCATGGGGCGCGAGCACGGGCCACGCGTGCAGCAAGCCGGGAAATCGCGCGGCCAGATCGTCCGTGTAGAGCGCTTCGCCGCTGACATGCGCGCGAGCGCTTTCGTGCGGCAGCGCCTGGCCGGTCTGCTTCACGCGGCCTCCGATTCACGGGTCTGGTAGAGGAATTTTTCGAGCAGCGATTGCGCCATCGCCATACGGTAAGCGGCGCTGCCTCGATGATCGTCCATCGGGCGCAGTGCCGACCCGATGGCGCGCTGCGCCGCCGCCACCGCAGCATCATCCCACGTTCGGCCGGTTAGCGCCGCTTCGGCCGAAGGCACGCGGACAGGCGTGCCAGCCATGCCTCCGAACGCGAGGCGGCAAGCAGCGATGCGCCCGGCGCGATCCAGCGTGAACGCGAAAGCGGCGGCCACGGTACTGATGTCGTCCAGCGCGCGCTTGGCGATTTTGAAAAACGCGGCGAGCTGTGGGAACGGCTTCGGGACGCTGACCGAGACCAGCAACTCGCCGGGCAACAGCGACGTCTTCCGATAATCCAGGATGAAGCCGTCGAGCGGCACCTGGCGGCGACCGCCGGGCCCCGCGAGATTCACCCGGGCGTCGAGCGCCAGCAGCAAGGGCGCGGCATCGCCCACCGGCGAGGCAGTAGCCAGATTGCCCCCGAGGGTGGCGCGATTCCGAATCAACGGCGAGGCGAAGAGCGGAAACCACTCGCGAACGATGGGCGGAGCACCCAGCCACAAAGCCTCGATCTCCGAGAGCGTGAGGCCCGCGCCGACCTCCACTTCGTCCGCGGCATCGCGAAAGACTCGCAGTTCCGGGATGGCCTCCACGCTGACCAGAAGCGGGAAACGGCGGCCGCGCAAATTGGCTTCCACCGCGAGATCCGTGCCGCCCGCTACCACGCACGCGGCGGGTTCGCGCTGCAGCAGTTCGAGGCAATCGGCGAGGCTTGCGGGACGCTCGAAGCCGGGCGCGGAAAATGGCCCGACGGTTGGCGCAGCGCGCCACAAACGCCGCGCAAAATCGTCCTCGCCGGGCGCCCCCAACGAGTGCGCCGCGTCTCTCAGTGGTCGATACCCGGTGCACCGGCAGAGATTGCCGGACATGGAGTGCGGATCACAGGCGCCGGTCCGGCCGGGACGATAGTATTCGGCAAACAGGCTGACCGCGAATCCGGGCGTGCAGTAGCCGCATTGCGAGCCGCCGAGTTCCGCGATGGCACGCTGCGGCTCGCTGAGGCGACCGTCGCACGCCAACCCTTCCACGGTGTAGACCTCCTGCCCCTCAAGCATCGGCAGGAACATCAGGCAGCTGTTCAGCACGCGCAGTTCGGAACCTTCGCCGTTCGGCCGCACGAGCGCAACGGCGCACGCGCCGCATTCGCCTTCGGCGCAGCCTTCCTTGGCGCCGGTGAGACCTTGCTCGCGTAGAAACTCCAACAGGGTGTAGTGCCTGGGAAAGCCGCTGCCATCGAAGACGCGCCGGTTGATCGAGAGCTTCATAGAATTACCCGAATAGAGCCTGCAACCTGGCAGCGGGTGCACGATTTCGGAGTACCCCCAGACTATGCCAGAATTCTACTGCGCCCCGGCCGATGTTGGCAACTCGCCGCCGCGGGCAACCTGATAACATGGCGGCCATGCGACGTCGTGACCTCTTACGCACCTGCGCGGCCGCCCCGCTGGCGCTTGCCGCCGGCCGCCGTGCCTTCGCTCAGAACCGCTTCCAGCCCACCTGGGAATCCATCGATGCACGGCCCAGTCCGGAATGGTACACGGACTCCAAGTTCGGCATCTTCATTCACTGGGGCGTCTACTCGGTGCCTGCCTACGCCCCGGTTAAATCCAAGGGCGAGACGATGTACGCCGAGTGGTACTGGAATTCACTGAACAAGGCGAATTCCTCCACCCGCAAATTCCACGACAAGAACTACGGCGCGAACTTCCCCTACGCCGATTTCGCGCCCATGTTCAAGGCGGAGTTCTACAATCCCGACCACTGGGCCGACGTCTTCGAACGCTCCGGCGCCAAATACGTCG
>JBDTPR010000255.1:0-8675 GCA_039932635.1 Candidatus Solibacter sp. | reverse complement strand
TGCACCTGCACGCGTCCCAGCGGCAGTCCCGCGATCGCCAACTCGATTGGCGCCGCCGGTCCCGGCTTCTCCGACGCATGGTAATTGGAAATCAGCACCGCGGCGCGATGCGCATCCAGGCTGGCCATGGCGCTCACGTCCGCCTTATCCTTCGCGCCGTTCGCGGTCAGCGCCTCCAACGTCGCGGCGCCCGAACTCGCCGCCGCAATTCGGTCGCCCGTCATCATGCCGAGCATGCGGAACACATTTAGCACGGGCTTTTCCACGCCGTTAGTCGCCAGGTCGCGGTAGCCGTCGAACCACGCCTGATCCTCGAATTCGAAGGCCCACGTCACCGCGCCCAGCAGATTCACGCCGTACTTCGCGGCCAGATCCAGATGCCGCGGCATCACCGTCGCCGTGTAGCTCGCGTACATGACGCCATTGCGGTACGCATAATTCGGATACACGCGCGAGGAGCACGCCGCGCAACCCTCGGGGTCGCTTTCGCCGATCACGATCGGCTTGTCCTTCATCTCGGGAAAGCTGGCCACAATCTCGAAGCCGCGCGCCAGCACCTGCAGTTGCGCCTCCATCCCCATGATGACCTTGCCTTCGACGTTCCTCGGCGCGCCCTTGGCGTGGAATGAAATGAAATCGACCGGCGAGCCGATTTTGCCCGTGGCGTAATTCGTACCGCGCAGCGCGTGCTCTAGAAAGGTCCGCAGCAAGCCGGGCGCGCCGGCCGTCTCCGGCCCACCGATTTTCGCGGTAGGCAGGGCACGTTTCACGGCATCGGCCGAGTAGTCGTAGAGCTTGATGAATTCTTCGGGCGTGCCCTTCCAGTACCCGATATTGGCTTCGTTCCACACCTCCCAGAGCCACGATTCCACCTCCGCGCGCCCGTACTTCTGCACGCAGTGGGTCACCCATTGGTAGACCAGTTCGCCCCACTTGGTGTAGTCCTTCGGAGGGTAAGCCCAGCCGGTGTAAATGTCGTTGTAGTTGTCGCCGGGCTTCCAGTTGTGGCGATAGGGCTGCGGATGCGAGCTGAGCGCCTCGGGCATGAAGCCGATCTGCACCAGCGGCTTCATCTTGCGCTCCATATAGGTGTCGAAGATGCGATCTGTGATGGTCCAGTCGTAGATCGGCTTACCGCTCGCGTCCTCGGTATACGCGTTGGTGGAGCCCCACTTCAACGACGGTTTGCCATCGCCCGTCACCAGCAGGCTGTGTACGCGTACGTAGACCGGCACAGGGCTGAGGGCCGCGATTTCGGACAGCAGTTTCTTGCCGTCCTTCATGTAGGTGTAATTCGGCTCGTCGTGGCCGAAGAAACTCCACACCGGTTTCAAAGGCCCAAGGCGTTTCCCTGCGTCTACCTGGATCGAGACGGTCTGGGCGCCCGCCAGCGCCGCGCCGCAGAACGCGAGAATCAGCGATTTGGTCACGCTTACAGACTATCCGCAAATGGACGCTCGCGGGAAATCGTACCGCTTACAGACTGCGCAGGTGGAAGCCGCCGTCGACGTTCAGAATCTGCCCGGTGGAGTAATCCAGCAGCCCATCGGCGATCGCGCGCACCGCCTTCGCAATGTCGCTGCCCTCGCCCATGCGGCGCTGCGGCAACAGGCCCGCGGCAATCTTGTCGTCGTACACCTTCTCCACTTTGGCGATCATGTCGGTACGAATGATGCCGGGGCGGATTTCGAAGACCTTGATTCCGATCTCGGCCAGGCGCTGCGCATACAGCGCTACTGTCATACTCAGCGCCGCCTTCGAAACGCAGTACTCACCGCGGTTCACGCTCGCCGTATAGGACGATATCGACGTCACGAACGCGATCCGCCCCGACCCCGTCTCCATCATCCAGTTGGCCACATGCTGGGTCAGAAAGTGCGGACCCTTCAGGTTGGTATTGATCAACTCATCGAAGCTTTCCTCGGTGGTCTCCAGCAGGTCGCGCCGTTCGCGCGGCGCCATGCCCGCATTATTCACCAGCAAATCGAGCGATGCCCAACGCTCGCGCGCAAACGCCACCAGGGCCGCACGATCGTCGCGGCTCCCGATGTCGCACTGGAAAATTTCGCAGCCCGTCTCCTCGTGCAGGGAATCGGCCGCATCCTTGCGTCCCCGATATGTGGCGATTACCGAATGAGTCTTCGCAAGCTCCGTTGCGACGGCGCGCCCGATCCCTCGGCTGGCGCCGGTAACAATCGCTGTTGGCTTTGTCATTAAAAATTGGTCGGGTTGTCGAGCACGAACGTGAGTCGCGTCTCCGACGGAATGCGCACGCGCTGGCCACCGAGAATCACCTGCGAGCCTGCTCCCGCGGCCGCGCCCGCTCCGGCGCCGATCGCCGCGCCCTTGCCGCCGCCGGCAATCGCGCCGATGATCGCGCCCACCGCCGCCGTGCCGCCCGCGACCTTAGCCGTCTTGGCGCCCTGCGAGCCGCTCTCCTGGCTCACCGTCTGCGTATTCAAATCCACCATGCGGCCGTTGATGGTCACCGATTGCAGCGAGAGGGTCAGGCTATCGCGTCCAGTCATCTTCCCCGAATCTTTCTGGTCAACAAGCTTGACCACGGCATCGGCGCCGCGAGGAATCACCGTATTGCCGTCCAACATTACCGGCTGATCGAGGCTCGCATGGAACGTCTGCCCCACGCGATTGGTGTCCGAATCCACCGCGTCGATCATGCGGATCACGAGGTTCGTGCCGGATGGCAGAGTGCCGCTAGCCATCACCGGCGGCGCCGGCGCAGCCGCCTCGGGGCGCATTACATTTTCCGAGCGCCGCAGCACCGGCCTGTCGTTATCGGAGTCAGCGCTGGAGCTGGACCCTTCGGCGCGCCGTAGCGTGGGCTGACTGCTGCTGGAAGGGCGATCGGAATTCCGCGAAGTCGAGTAAGATCCGCCGCCGTTGCCGAATTCGATGCGTTGGATATCGGAGACGTCCACGGTGCGGACATTCTCGCCGTCATCCACTCGAATGGTGCGAGCCGTGCCGCCCAGATACGTGCCTTCGATCACACGTCCGTTCTTGAACGTGATGGTGTCGGCGAAGCCTAAAGAGGCTAGCGATAGTAAAATTCCGGCATAAATCAGGCGCATAAATCACTCCCTGCACTGCTTCTCACATTGTACGACGCGCCGGATTGCCGAAAGGTTTACGCGGGGTTTTCCCCGGTACGCAGATTCCTGGCGAAGCCGCGACCGTGTTCCAGGCCCTCCTGGTAGTATTGCTCGCGCTGTGCGCTGGTTGGCTGGCCATTATATAAATGCACCATTTCCAGCCCTTTACCGGCCAGATACGTGCCCGCATAAGCGATCGCGCCCTTGGGAATCAGTCCGCCGCCGAGGGGAATTTTTCCGGCCAACTCGCGCGCCAGCGCGCGCCATCCGAAGGCACCCGCGGCGATGCCCGCCACGGCTCCCTTTTGAGCGCCGAGTCCCACCTGCTTGCCGCACGCCGCCGCAATCTGGAAGGCCATGCGGACCTGGTTGATGGTGAGGAATGCGGTATCCGACGCGAACTCGCCGAACGCCCACGGTAGCTCGATAAAATTCGGAACCACGTTGGGCAGCGCCGTAGTCACCGCGAAGATCGCGTTCTCGCGGCTCACCATCTGGATGATACGCTCCACCACCGGCTTTCGGAATACCGGGTATTGCCGCGCCAGTGCCAGATCGAATTCGTCTTTGTCGGCTAGAATTTCCGCCACCGTCTGCTCGGGATGGTCACGATAAAATGTGTACGACCCGCTGGGGCAGGGAAGCCCCGGCTCGTAAAGCACGATATCCACTTTCGACGGCACATCCACGTCGTTGGCGCGATGCACCTGCTTCATGCGCGCCCGCCACTCCTCGCGCGGCATGGTTCCCGGCAGCAGGAATTCTTCCATCTCCGTATAGGCGCCGCTGCCGTCCGCCACCAGGCCGAAATGTAGCGGCGTCGCAGCCTTGTTCTGGATCTCGTCCGCGCTCAGTAAAGAGAGTGCGGCTTTGGCTTGCTTCATTAACTTGAGCATAGGGTTCAATCGGGTGGTTGCGCGCCCTGCAAGCGAAACAGCACCTGCAACTCCCTACGCCATTCTACCGCCAGCCCTATCCGTTGCACCTCTATACCGGGTGCGAAATAGCTCAATAGGGTTTCACTTGTGGGATGGAACTCAAGTGCCGGTGACACTAACAGCAGGCGTGGCGGCTCGGGCCGCAACTCGATTCCGGGAAAATAACCGTGCCGTGAAAAATCGCCCCGATCCAGATGCCACTTCACGCGCAGCCAGTAATCCAGCGCCTGCAGCGGAAGGTGCAAATCGGCACTGGCCTTCAATTCCACCACCGTCAATCGCCCGCTGTGGTCGACAGCCAACAGGTCCAGGATGCCGCGCTCGCCCGCGGCGAAGGCCGGCACCTGCCCGTAAATCGGCTCGCGCCGCAGCGTCGCGTCCAACGTCTCGATTTCGCGGCGCGCCTGCGATTCCAGCCACGCCTCGGGATACTGGCGATAGAGCGCGTGCTCGCGATCGGCTCCCGGCGCCCGTACGCGATCGAGCTCTTCGGCGAGGCGCGCGATTTCCACCGCGTGATGGTCGTGGGCAGCCCGCTTTCCTTGCAGTCCGAAGAGCATGCCGCGAGACGACAACTCCGCGAACTCGATGCCGCGCACCCGCAGGCTGGTGCGCCCGTCGTGCTTCTGCACCCGCTCGACGCCGGGCAGCGCCGCGATCTCCTGCCACCGGTCGGCTACATTCGGCGCAGGGCGCGTGCAGGGCTCCAGCCGTGTGTCCAGATTGCCGTAGTCGCGCGGGTCGGCGGCCGCCAGAATGTCGTCGTGCGTGTACGTGAAGAGCTGAAAATTCGCGGCCAGCGGATTCAGGCAGAGCAGGCGCAGCGCGATGGAGCGCTCGTCCCCGGCTTGCGCATAGATCGCCAGACCTTCCACTGTGACCCGCCGCTCGCGATGCCTCAGATACGTCAGCCAGATTAGTCCGAAACTCAGCGCCGCCGACGGTGAGGCATCGGGCGGACACGCGATGGCCGCCCAGCCGTGCTGCCCATGCTTTAAGAATGCCCGCGGAAAGGATGGCGAGAGCGAATGCTCCAGATTCGCCTCCGCGCTGATCTCCGCCAGATTCCACTCCGGAAACTGACGCCGGAGGAACAGGCGGAAGCGCTCGCGGAACACCAGGCGGCCGCTGCGCTTGCCCGTTTCCATCCCCGTGCGCCGTCCCAGATCCACCAGGAAAAGCTGACCCTCGCGTTTCGCAAACCGCTCCACCGTCAGAGTCATCCGCCCGCTGATGGCCTCGTTAATCGCGGTTAGCCGACGGCTCCAGTTGCGCGCCCGGTCCCAGGCCTGTAGCGTGAGCCGCGACCCGTGCGTCTCCAGCGCGTAGCTTCCCGCCACCAGCGGAAGCAGTTCCTCGCCGGGTTCCAACAGTGCGGGTTCGCGTGCGCTTTGGAGAAAGCTTTCGACCTGAGAGCGAATCTGCCCAGGGTCGCGGGTCACTACCGATTTCATCTCAACTGTTCGTTGCCATGGTCATTACCAACGGCGACCTCTAATGTAACCGATGTCACGAGATGTGTCCGGAACCTCGCGCCTATGCTAGTTTGAAAGCTGGAGTTCAAGTTTCCCTGTGATGAAAACAGCAGTCTGCATTACCGTTCTAAGTCTGTGCGCCTTTGCCCAGGCTCCGCCCGCCGCGCCTCAGGCGCCGGCCGTAGAAGCTACCAAAGGCATGCCGCCGCGTGCCAATCCAGTGGATTACATGGCGCAGGCTGTGGTGGGCCCAATCACGATTGCCGCCGAATTCTCCGGCCACGGCATCAATACCCCGCAGGGCGCGCTGACTACGGAAGACTATGTCGTCGTGGAACTGGGCATCTTTGGAGCCGCCGGATCGCGCGTCAAACTAGCGGCGGAAGATTTCACCCTGCGCATCAACGGCAAAAAGAATCCGCAATCCAGCGAGCCTTTCGGCGTCATTCGGGCCTCCCTGAAAGATCCCGAATGGGAGCCGCCGATCAACACCAAATCGAAATCCAAAACTGGAATGACCGGCGGAGGCGGCGACGAGGGGGGCGGCGGCAATAAGAACGATCCTCCGCCCGAGCCGCCCAAGATGCCGTTCCCGGAACGCCGCGCCATGGAGCAGCGCGTCCTCAAGATGACCATGCCCGAAGGCGACCGCGCTACGCCTGTCGCCGGCCTGATCTTCTTCTCGTACCGCGGGAAAGTGCAAAGCATCAAGTCGCTCGAACTGCTGTATAACGGTCCCGCCGGCAAAGCGACTTTGAATCTGCAACCGTAATTGCGATGACCGCGAACAGCGAACGGGCACTGGTTTTCTCTGCGTTTTCCTCTGCGTTCTCTGCGCCTCTGCGTTGAAATGACGTTTTCGAGTGCCAAGGCGCTCGGAGCGGGTGCACGCGGATTCAACGCAGAGGCGCAGAGAACGCAGAGGAAAACGCAGAGAAGACAAAGCGTGCCTGACGCAGCCGCCGTCTCTACGACAGCAGCAACTCGAGATCTTCCTTCTTCAAATCGCGAATCAGACTGTTGTCTTCGCCCAGAATCGCATCCGCCAGGTCCCGCTTGGTCTTCTGCAACTCCAGCACCTTCTCTTCCACCGTATCGCGCGCAATCAGGCGATAGGCGAACACCGGCCGCGTCTGTCCGATACGATGCGCGCGATCCACCGCCTGCGCTTCCACCGCCGGATTCCACCATGGATCCAGCAGGAACACATACTCCGCCGCCGTCAAATTCAGACCCAGTCCGCCCGCCTTCAAACTGATCAAAAACAGCGTGCACGCCGGATCGTTCTGGAACGCATCCACATGCGCCTCGCGATTGCGCGTCGAGCCGTCCAGATATTCGTACTTCACGCCCGCCGCATCCAACCGGTCGCGCACGATCGCCAGCAGGCTGGTGAATTGCGAGAACACCAGCGCCTTGTGGCCTTCCTGCCGCAATTCATCCAGCTGTTCGAGCAAGGTATCCAATTTGGCGCTCGGCTCCCCTACCCGCTTGTTGTCGATCAACCCGGGATGGCATGCCGCCTGCCGCAGCCGCAGCAGCGCTTCCAGCACGTGCATCTTGGATTTCGCCATGCCCTGCGACGTCACCCGCGCCAGCAGGCTGTCGCGATAGTGTTTGCGCAGGTCCTCGTAATTCTTGCGCTGCGCGCCTTCCAGCACGCAATAAATCGTCTGCTCGGTCTTCTCCGGCAATTCGCGCGCCACCTGCTGTTTGGTGCGCCGCAAAATGAACGGTCGCAGCGCGTGCGACAGAATGCGCCGCGCATCCTCGCCCGGATTGCGCGCCAGCCCGCCCGCCATATTCAGCACCCGCGCCTCGCCCAGCATTCCCGGATTCAGGAACTCGAACAGGCTCCACAGCTCGCCCAGATGATTCTCCACCGGAGTGCCGCTCAGCGCCAGCCGGTGACTGCCCTTCAGCAGCCGCACTGCCTTGGCCGACGCCGTCGCCGGATTCTTCACCGCCTGCGCCTCGTCCAGCACCACGTAATCGAACGGCGTCTCCGAGAGTTGCGCCACATCCCGAAGCAGCGTGCCATACGTGGTCACGATCAGATCGTGCGCGGCAATCTGCGTGGTATCGCGATCCAGCCCGGTGTGCTCCAGCACGCGTAGGTTCGGCGTGAAGCGCTGTGCCTCCGCGCGCCAATTGAACATCAACGATTTCGGCGCTACCACCAGCGAGGGACCATGTCCCTGCTCGCGCCGCAATTCCAGCGTCGCCAGCACCTGCGGCGTTTTGCCCACGCCCATATCGTCGGCCAGGCAGCCGCCGAAACCGAACTCGCGTAGGAATTCCATCCAGCCCAGGCCTTCGCACTGATAATCGCGAAGCTGCCCGACGAAGCCCGCGGGCTGTGCGACGCTCTTCACCCCGGTGAAGGTGCGCATGCGCTCGCGCACGCGCTCGAACATCTCGTCCACCTGGACTTCGGGCTGCGCCGCCAGCAGCGCATCCAACAGCCCCGCCTGATTGCGTTTGAAGCGCAGGTGGTCGTCCTGCCGCGCGCCCAGTCCGGCCAGCGGAGCGAAGCGCTCCAGCCACTCCTCAGGCAACAATCCATAGGTGCCGTCGCCGAGCTTCACCATGGTGTCGCCGCGGCGCACCGCGGCCAGCAATTGCGGCAAACTGGCCGACTGCCCGTCGTAATCCACTTCCCCGTGCAGTTCGAACCAGTCGATGCCGCTGCGCACATCCACTTTCGTGGTGCCTGGACGCCGGAACGCCTTGCCTTCGGCCTCCACATGCCAGCCCGCCTGGATCAGTTCACGCACTACCTTGGGCATCGCCTTCTGACTCAGCCGCAGGCCGCCGCCAAGTTGCTGGTCGGCGGTACGCAGGCCGAGGTCGCGCAGCTTTTCGCGCGCGGCGTTCTCCGCCTCCATGTCGCGGACCAGGTAGACTCGCTCTTCGGGAATCCAGAGGCCGCGCCCGGCCATTTGGGTTTCCTGCCAGATTCCGCCGTAATTGAGCAGAGGAATCGCCTTGAAGTATTCCTCGCCCCAGGTCTCGCGCTGCTGCGTGATGCGTAGCCCGAAGTGCGGCGCAATCCGGCGCTCTTCAAATTTCAGCTCCTCGTCCACATCCATCGGAGGCACTACGTTGAGTTCCAGCAGCTTCGACATCACCGCGTCGCGCTCCCGGTC
>JBDTPR010000254.1:0-8707 GCA_039932635.1 Candidatus Solibacter sp. | reverse complement strand
CTGCATGATTTCGAAGTAGTTTGGTGCAGTGACGAGATGGGGAATTCCCACTATTTCGCGCCGCGAGACTAAGGGCTGTACTCCTGAGAGAGGCTTAAATTCATGATCAAAAGAAGTGTACTAGCGCTTCTTGCATTAACCGCCGGGCTGTATGCGCAGGAATTCCGCGCTACGCTGACCGGGACCGTTACGGACCCCAGCGGAGCCGCAATTCCCAACGGCACGGTGAAAGCGACCAACGTCGCAACCAACGCCGCCAGCGAAACCAAGACCACCAGCGACGGGCTCTATACCATCCCCCTGTTGGAACCCGGCGTCTACAACGTTGAGTTCATGGCCAGCGGCTTCCAGACCCTGAAACGCGACTCCATCACCCTGGCCGTGGGCCAGAAGTCGAATCTCACCGTCCGTCTGACCGTCGGACAGATGAGCCAGGAAATCACCGTCACCGGACAACAGGAAGTCATCGATAGCGGCGACGCGTCGAAGGGCCTCGTCTTCGACCCTCGCAAGACTCAGGAATATCCCCTCAACGGTCGCCAAAGCTACATGCTGCTTTCGCTGACCCCCGGCGTGATCTTCGGGCAGGAACAGTTCGGCGCCTCCGGCTTCAGCGGCACCCGCGGCTGGGACGTCAACAACAGCTACAAGTTCAACGGCGCACGTCAGGGTAACGGCAATAACGTGTTCATGATGAACGGTACTGCCATCAGCAACGAAGGCAGCACCTGGCTGCTCGCCCCCAGCGTGGACGCGATTCAGGAATTCAGCGCCATGACCACCGTGTACGACGCTCAGTACGGCCACGAAGCCGGCGGCGTGGTAAACACCGTAATCAAGGGCGGCTCCAGCGCCTGGCACGGCACGGTTTTCGATTACTTCCGCAACGCCGTCCTCGACGCCAACAATTTCGGTAACAACTATGCCGGCGCCAAGAAGGGGAACCACCAGCAGAATCAGTTCGGCGGCACCTTCGGCGGTCCCATCCGCAAGGAGAAAGACTTCATCTTTGTCAGCTTCGAAGGCTGGCAGGAGATCATTCCGTTCCCGGGCGCCGGACAGCAGGCTGTTCCGCTCGATCTCCGCAACGGCCAGAACTTTTCCAAATACAACATGTCCGTGTATGACCCGCTGACTACGCACCCTTGCACCGCGGGCACCGGCGCGGTGGATACCGAGCCCTGCGCCGGCGCCAGCGGTTCGGCCTACTGGCGTAATCCGTTCCCCGGCAATGCCATTCCGCAGAGCCGCATCAGCCCGATCGCCACCAAGATTCTCTCCTACCTGCCGGTTCCCAATGCTCCCGGACAGGGCGCCGCGGGCATCACCAGCAACTACGTAAACGCATCCAACACCGGCCGCTACTGGTACAACTCCCCGATCGCCCGCTGGGATCACAATTTCAGCGCCAAGAACCGCTTTAACGCGCTGTTCAGCGAGAACCACGGCTACGAGTTCCGTTCCACCAGCACCTTCCCCAAGCCGGTTGCCCAGGGCAACATCGACAACAACCGCACCTTCACTGGCTTGAACCTCGACGATACTCACGTGATCTCTCCCACCGCCGTGCTCGATGTCAAACTGAGCTTCTTCCGCTTCGTGCAGTTGACCCCCGGCTATTCCGATCAGGCGCGCACCATTTCCGCCCAGTCCATCGGCATGACCAATATGATCCACGCCCCCACGGTGCCGGATTCGGTCATCCCCAACATCAGCATCGGCGGTTTCACCGGCCCGCTGTTCGGCTCCGGTAGCTTTAGCTGGGCGCCCTACAATCGCTGGATCTTCACTCCCAGCGTCAGCATGACGAAGGGCTCCCACTCGCTGCATTTTGGTTTCGAGTACAACTATGAATCGCGCGGCTCCAACAACCCCGGTCAGGCCTACGGTGTCTTCACTTTCGGCTCCGGTCTCACCCAGCGCGCCACCGACCGCACCACCAGCACCACCGATCAGTTCCTCGGCATCGCCAGCCTGCTCCTCGGCATGCCCACCAGCGGCAATATCGACAACAACACCAACTACTACATTAGCCGCCCCTACTACGGCTTCTACCTGCAGGACGATTGGAAAGTTTCCAAGCGCCTGACCGTCAACATCGGTCTGCGCTACGAATTCCAGTTGGCCTATCAGGAGCGCTACGACCGCATGGGTTCGATGTTCGATATCAACACCATCAACCCCAAGAGCGACCAGATTCTGGCTGTCTGGAAGGCCAACAAGGTCGCTTACGACGCCACCAATCCCAAGTTTGCCTACCCCACGCCGCCTCCAGCCCTCTACGGCGTCTGGCGTTTTGCGGGTAAGGACGGCATGCCCCGCCGCGCGCATTACACCGATTTCACCACCGGCGCGCCGCGCATCGGCTTTGCCTATCGCCTCGGCGAGAAAACTGTGGTTCGCGGCGGCATCGGTACCTTCTATCAGTCCGACACCTCCACCAACAACACGCAGACCGGCTTCAGTCAAGGCACCGGCTACACCAGTTCCTTCAACGTGGGCGGTTCGCCCTTCCCCTCGGCCTGCTTTAACGATCTCAACGGCTTCTCGGGCGGCGGTTGCCAGAATGGCGCCCCCACCGGTCCCTACTCGTTGGTCAACCCCTTCCCCAAGGGCATGACCGCTGCCGCAGGGCCCGCCGATGGTTTGCTCGCCAACCTCGGACAGGGCTCCACCAGCACGCCGCTGCACTACAAGACGCCGCGCACCTATCAGTACTCGCTCGGTATTCAGCAGCAGTTGCCGCACGCTATGATCATCGACATCTCCTTCGCCGGCAACCTGGCGCAGTATGATCGCGACGGCCAGGATCTGGGCTTCTTCCAGAATGCCGCCGGCTACGACGCACAGCAGACCGCGATGAACGATCCTACGTTCTTCACGCGCACGCTAGCCAACCCGTTCTACCAGATCCTGCCCACCACCGTAACGCGTGGTAGCAGCACCACGATCGCCGCCTCCTCGCTGATGAACTACTACGCGCTGTGGAGCGGCTACACCCAGGCCGACGTCGCCGACCGCAACTTCCGGTCCGACGGCTTCCAGCTTCGTTTCGAAAAGAAGGCGCAGTCCGAAAAGGGCGGCATCCTGACGTGGGTCACCTCCTATACCTGGAGCAAGCAGTATGCACGCACCTGCTGCGTTGGGCAGAGCTGGTCCTACAACAAGGGCGCCCAGTTGGTACTCAGCCCCAACGGCGCGACCGGCAACCTCGTGCAGTATGACATCGGCCAGGGCGGCAACTTGCGCTACGATCCCGATTCGGCCAACAAATACCACGAACTCGCGGTCAGCGGCATCTGGGATCTCCCGCTCGGCAAGGGCCGCCACTTCGGCGGCAACGTGCAAGGTCTCGGCGATAAGATCATCAGCGGCTGGAGCGCGGACTGGATTCTGTCCTATATCTCCGGCAACCTGGTCGGCCTTCCCGGGGGCGTGAACTTCTGCGGCGACTACGTCAACTACAAGGATCCTAGCGGTGCAACCGTGCACAACGAAGATCACTGGTACAACAACAACGCGTCGTGCTACGCCAACTTCCCCACCAACGCCATCAACAGCCAGTTGCCTCCGCGTTTCTCAAACCTGACCAACCCGGCGGCTCCCCAGTTGAACGTTGCGCTGGTCAAGAACACCAAGGTCGGCGAGCGAACCAGCCTGCAGTTTAAGGCTGAGTCCTTCAACGTGAGCAACACCGTAATTCGTCCCGGTCCGATTACCAACACCTTCAGTTCCGCTGGTTTCGGTCAGCTGCCCAAGAGCCAGAACAACTTCCCGCGCCTCGTGCAGTTGGCGCTGAAGCTGTCCTTCTAACCGGTAGCCTTTTTCCTGTATCGGCCGGCCCCTCCGTTCTAAAGGGGCCGGCCGCTTGTCCCATCGTCTCGCTGAGAAGAGATGAGACAAGCTGAGACAAGTGGTGGACGAGAAATTCCAATCGCGCCTGTACGGCGCACAGGAGATTCGATCAAATGTTCAAGTTAAACCGACAAATCATCACCGCACTCGGCCTCACGTTTGCAGCCGTTGCCACCGCGTCCGCCCAGGATGCCTCGGGCGAAGTGTTCGGAGGCTATTCCTACGTCAAAGCCAGCACCCTCGTTGCGGCGCCCAAAGTGAACATGCACGGTTGGATGGGTGGCGCCGGCGCCTACGTGAATCGCTGGTTTGGCGTCGGCATGGAAATCGGGGCGAATTTCGGCGATATCCCGGCGCCCTCCGGAGTCACTGCCCCCAATCTCACCTCCAAGCAGTACAGCTACCTCGTGGGACCGCAGTTCCGCTTCGTCAAGACCCATAGGGTACAGGTCGCCGCCAAGTTCCTGCTCGGCGCCGCATTCGGTCAAGTCCGGGTCGGAGAGGGCACCAGCGCCACGGCCGCCGCTCAACTGTCCACCGCCGGCTATTCCAGCTTCGATCAGACCAAGTTCGCCATGCTGCTCAGTTTCCCGGTCGATGCCGGCATCAACCAACACGTCGCACTTCGTTTTGAACCCGGCGTGTACATGACCGATTTCAGCAAGACCAAGCAGAGCAATTTCCGCTTCAGCGTAGGCCCCGTCTTCCGCTTCGGCGGTAAGTAGAAACGTCGAACGGCCAATTTTCTTTGGTAGGAACATACTTGGCTGACGGAGCATCACCACGAACCACTTGTCGAAGCCGAGGGGTGAATCGTGCGCGGTAGCGTGGAGCCTGAACTCAAATCCACTCCGACGAATACGCCGCGCGCTGGCGCATGGACGACCCGCACGTGGGGAGCACGGCAATCACCTTCTGCATCGCTCCACGGAATCGCGTGAACGCATCCGTGTCCTCGACGTATTCCGGCTTGGCCTTCATAAGCCAAACACGGCACGATCTCACGTCGTTCGGTTGGACTCTACTTTGCACAGGGGTCTGAATTTTGACAGGATGGCCGGTGTGTGGTATTGAAGGTCGGGACGTGTTGGCGGGTTCTGTGAGAGAGTAGTTGTGGAGGACGCGAGTTGGGACCGAAAAAAACTGTCGAACACGAAGGGAGAAAGGTCATGGCTCAACCTTTAGAATTCGATACGAAGTCTGAGGCATGGAACCAGTATGCTCTCGAGGATGGATCCACCTTGAAAATGAAAATTGTCCTACTGAACGTTCTGAGGCTTGAGGGCGTGTACAAGGACGGCCTCCCAGTGTACCAGTTTGCAGCACACCAGATTCTCGGGGTGGATGTCCCAGATGAACTGAAAGAGAAATAAAGGATAGCCGATATGTTTCTGGTGGAAACTGCCGTATTCGTAGGCCTCGCATGCGCCGCTCGACCCCGTGTCGCTGACAATCAGGTCGTGGAGTTCGAATCTAGTGGTAGGGAGTTAACTCTCGACACGGGTAGAGCCACAGTGTCGGAAATATTGATATCTAATAGCCTGGAAGTCGCGCTCGGACAGGATTTTGGGAGTATCCCTCAGGTTCGCCACGTCCTGACTGAATGGGTCGATGGCCCATTGCTTGTCTGGATCGCCCTCGACAATCCAGAACCAGGCGTGCGTAAGAGGATTTACCAGAAGCAATTGGATTTAATCGATGGCTTCCCCGAGATCGACTTTGATTTTAATCTAGTTCCGGCTCTGGGTCGGAATGCTAACGAGTTTGCGACTGGCGCTCACGTAGTGTATTCGCGCGCAGAGTAGGCCCCGCTTTTGCCAGCCCAACAAGACCACATCCACAAGGCCGATAGAAATTCCGGCTTGGCCATTTCGATGACGCTAGACAGCCCAGCGAAGATCGATTGGGCACTGGTAATTCTATTCTATTCGGCGATGCACTACGTTGAAGCGTACTTGGCTGGCCTCGGGCAGCATCTTCGCAGCCATACTACCAGAGACGCCTACATTGGACGGGAAGCGCAACTCCGTACGATATACGTCGAATATTCAGATCTGAAATACTACGCCTACAATGCTCGATACGAAATGGCAGAATTTGCCCAATCGGACGTTGCCGCCGCCGTGGCCAGCCTGGCCACCGTCAAATCCCACATCAGCAGCATTCTATGAGTTTTGGCTCGGAATCGAGCGACAGACTCTTGCACTCTGTCAGCCCAGCATGTTATTAACTCTCCGTTTAGGGTTCTCCGGGAAACCCGCCCGGAGGCTCGTCGTAAGCTACTTCAACTCCTCAGCCTTACAGTGGAAGTCGGTTAGCGCCGTCTGCCGCATGGCATCCGACAAATCCTGCCGGCCAGTCTCCACCCGCAGTCGCATCGTGCCCACCGCTGCGGCGCACAAATGCCTCCGCACCGTCTCGCACCCCGGATTCAACGCCTTGTGCCCCTGAACTTCCATAGTGGCGCAGCCCAGGCGGTCCAGGCCCCCGGTATACATTCCCAGCAGCTCCTGTCGCAGAACATCGTCCGCCGTCATGATCACGCCTTCCATCAGAGCCGCCGCCGCCTCATCCATCCGGCCCTCCCCCGCCAGCGTACGCGCTACCTGCCGGTGCGTCTCAGGATTGACGGAGTCTCTGCGACGCGCTTCCAGCGCCGCATCCAGTGCGGCGCCCGTATTCCCCAAACGCCTATGCACCTCGGCGATCTGCTGCAGGAGCGGACCGAAGCGCTCCGGATCCCCGTCCCCAGCCGTCTGCGTTGTGGCGATCGCCTTCGCCTTCAACAGCAATTCCAGCGCCCGCTCATAGGCAAACTGACCCGCCATCGAGGCATCTCCCTTCACGTGGAGCGCATACCCGCGCTCCGCGTAATACCCGCCGGTCCGCATGTAGCTGTCCGCATTATTGCGCCGGTCGTCCAACCCCTTCAGCGGAACCAGCCCCTTCTCGGCTTCCGCAATTGCCTCATCCAGTTTGCCCCCTTCATGTAGCGCAAAGGCCAGCAATTTGTGAGCCTTGAAGCTCCCAGGGGAGGCGCTCACGGTGGCGCGTCCCAGGGCCAGATCGTCCTGCCAGTCCATATTCCGAGCCCATGTCCGACCCGCCAACAGCAGTCCCATCACGGAAAGCGCCGCCGTCGCCGTACGCCCCTCCAGCCTTCCAACAATCGCCACCACCCCGGCCACAAACGCGATCGCCGGCAGGTACAAGAAGCGCTCCGCCATGATCGTGCCGATCGCGAACAGCAGATTCGACGTCGGCAGGAATACCAGCAGCGCCGCTCCGGCCACGAACCACGCCACCTGCTCGCCCCGCCACAGCCAGACGCCCGCCGCCACCAGCGCTGCCAGTGCGATCCAGGCCAGCCAGTCGCCGCCGCCCGTGGGTAACTGCGCCCAAGAGTAGTCGCTCGATAGCCGCCACGGCCACGCCAGCAGCGCCACGTACTTGCCCATCACATTCAGCGCCGTCAACCGGCCCGTCAGCCATCCCGCGCCCACAATCGGATTGTCGTAGAACGGGAAGACCGTCGGCCCCGCCGACCACAGCACCGCCGCGCGCTGGTACAGCATCGCCTGGACCGGTAGTAGGATCGCCAACCCCCCGGCCACCAGGCCCCGTCCCCGCCGTTCCCGCCAGTACACCGCCTCGTACAGGCACACCACGGGGAGCAGCATCACCGCCGATTCCTTGGAGAATGCGCCCCCAGCGGTCACGGCCGAGAGTGCCGCGAGGCAAGCCCATCGCCGTCCGCCCTCCGCCTCCGTGCTCTTCCAATACAGCAGCAGGCCGCCCAGCACCGCCGTCCCGGCCAGCAGGTCCGCCCGCCCCACGATATTGGTGATCGATTCCGTCAGCAACGGGTGCACGGCCCAAAGTCCCGCCACCGCCGCCGCGCGGCGCCATTCCGACAACCGCAGGCCCAGGGCGTACACCAGCAGCACGTTCCCCACATGCAACAGCAGATTCAGCCAGTGGTAGCCTGCCGGACTCTCGCCATTCCCTAGCAACGCGTAATTGAAGAGGTACGACAGCGTGGTCAGCGGCCGGAACAGCCCGCTTTCCCCGTACGGCCACCAATAAGTGTGTCCCACGATCAGGTCCAGGTTCTCCGCCGTGGCCGCGTGCACCCGGGTGTCCTGCAGGATCAGCCCGCGGTTGTCCATCACGAAGCCCGCGCCGAACGAGTTCGAGTATGCCGCCAGTGTCACAAGGCAGAGCCCTACGCACACAATCAGGTGGCGGCGCGACGTCCAATCGCGCGCCTTCGGTTCCCGCGATTTCATGAAACTTCAGGCTAACAGATCTGCTTTTCCGCCTCGTCCACTTGGCACCTGTCACGCCAACATTTATTTATTTCGTGCTGACTCTAAAGGGGCACGAGACTTCCGCCCGCCAAACGCCACTAGCTCGCCAGCTACGCTTCGGACGTGGAAAGACTAACTCATGCCGACCGAGCCTGCGCCGTGGCCGCTGCTGCCGCCCACGACCTCAATGACGAGCTGACCATCATCGTCAACACCACTACCAGCTCGCTTGAAACCCTCGAGCCCGGCCACCCCGCGCGGCCCTACCTCCTCGAACTCCAGCGCTCCGCCCAGCGCTGCGTCTGGAAGACCTCCGGCCTGCTCAACTACGGCGCGCGCCGCGGCGTACGCCCCATCAACGCCACCATGGAGCGCCTCATTCTGGAATCCTGCGAACCCGCGCTAAGGTAGAGATAGTGCGCATCCTCGGCATCGAATCCTCCTGCGATGAGACCGCCGCCGCCCTCGTCGCGGCTGACCCGGCCGAAGGCGCTTCCGGCGCCATACTGTCCAGCGTCGTCGCTTCGCAGATTTCCATGCAC
>JBDTPR010000253.1:0-8746 GCA_039932635.1 Candidatus Solibacter sp. | reverse complement strand
GGTACGCGCTGGTAGTTGCGAAGGGCGGCTCGAAACTGGTGGAGTCCACCTCGCAAGGTCCCCCGCAGACCATGCGCAATATCAAACAAATCAACGCGCGCAACGGCACCATGCACATGCTCGCCGCGGTACTCTCCAACTTCATGGGCAGTCCGGTGGAGGATCGAACCGGGCTTAGAGGGTCGTACGACTACAAGCTGGAATACGCGGCTGATCCCGGGGCCACTCAAATGCCCGAAGCGACGCACGAGAGCAATCCCGCGGAAGGCCCCAGTCTTCCGACCGCGCTGCAGGAGCAACTCGGGCTGAAGTTGGAGAGCGCGCGCGTGGCGATGCGGAGTATCGTGATTGACAGGGTGGCGAAGCCCTCCGCAAACTGAGGGCGCTAGACGACTTTCGTCATCGCCTGCCGGAGGGCCGATTCCAGCCCAAGGACGGCAGCCGTCACGGTGCGGCTGATGGTCTCCAGATTACACAGCATCTGAATCCGCGGCTGGCGCAATGCCAGGGCATTTTGGCTCAGCACATAGCCCAGCAGTCCGCAGGGTTCGGCGATGCTCACCAGCATGATGTCGCGGGTCTCCGGGATCGCGTCGGTCAGTACCGCGTTTGCCAGGCGCACGCGGACATCCTGCTGCGGTTTGTCGTTGACCAGCGGGAAGCGCTCCACGTCGATGATCCAAAGCAGCTTCGATTTTTCGTGACGCAGCACCCCGCTCGCGATCAGCGATTGCAGCGCCTCGCCTTCCAGATCGTCGCGCCGGTGGAAGATTTCTTCGATCCAGCCGCGCACCGTGGTCAAGTCCGGCCGCGCGGCCATGTGCGCCATCACACGATCCAGCGTGGCATTGCCGGTGGGAGTGCGATCGACAATGTGCACGGTTTCGGTATCGGTGTCGATCTTGCGCGCCAGCGCCAGATCGAAGAAGACCGCGCCCACCAGGGCGTACGCGGTGCCGAACTCGCGGGTACTGCGCAGGCCGCCCGATTTCTCGTCGACCGCGAGCAGCACCACCTCTTCCAACATGGTCAGCATGGCAGTTCTCCGTAGATTTTCAGTATGTGATGCAGTCCGCTCATGTCGAAAACCTTTTTGATGTTGGGCGGCAGTGCGCAGACCGCGAACTCTACGTTCAGCGCATCGGCGGCGCGAGCCGCCTGAATTACGGCACGAAGTCCGGCGCCGGAAAAGTAATCTAAATCCGCGAATCGGCCACCACTTTCATGCTCCGCTTCACGGCGCCCCGCAGTATCTTCTCCAACTCGTCGGACGTTTCCGCGTCGGCCCGTCCGCTCACGCTCACGGTCAGCCAGCCCGACCGCGTCTCTTCCGTCGCCTCAATTATTCCGTTGCCCCTCCGATATTCGTTGCTTCGCGCCGCATGCGTGTCACGTTCCACTCGCCGTCGCGTACGTAGTAAAGGTCGCGCATGATTTCGCGCACCAGGTAAATCCCCAGTCCACCGCCCTGCCGCTCGGCGAGCGGCGCCTGCACATTGGCAGGGGGCGCGCCGGACGGGTCGAATAGCCGGCCGCAGTCGCGGAATTCCACGGCAACGCCGCCGGCCGCGCTTTGCAGGTGCACGCGCACCGCATCCGTCATGCCCTCGCAGCCGCCGTGGCGGACTGCGTTGACGAACAACTCTTCCAGCACCAGGTTCAATTGGAATTCGGCTTCGTCGTCCAGGGCGTTTGCGGCGCAGAACTCCGCGACCGCGGCGGTGAGGCGCTCAAGTTCCCGAAGACTACCGTTGAGTGAGATATCGGCCTGCGACAGAATTGCCTGATTGTTACATGCCCCTGGCGCGGCTTTCAACCTCCGCCGGGCTCTCGCGGCGTCCGGTTTCGGCGGCAAGGAATACGGCGTCGATCACCGCCATGGTCTTGACGGAATCTTCCAGCGGCACCGGCACCTCGCCGCCATCGCGAATGGCCCGCGAAAAGAGGTCGCCTTGGATGGTGTACTGGTCGCAGGCCGCCAACTCTTCGATCACGAGTCCGCCGCCGTTCAGGTCGCGGCCATCATCGATCAGCACGCGCGAAGTGCCGCCCGGCGTGGCGTTGAAGGGGATCTCCGGCTCGATCCGCCCGGTCTCGCCGTAGAAGCGCATGCTCTGCTGCTGCTGGATCTGAGTGCTGCAAGTAAAGATGCAGTGGCCCGACGGGTACTCCAGAATCGCTGAAGTCAGAATGTCGACATCGCCGAAGCGGGGATCGCGGGTGACGGCCGCCGCCACGCTGACCGGCTCTTCGCCGAAGACCATGCGCGACGTCTTGATTGGGTAGCAGCCGATGTCGAAGAGGCCGCCGCCGCCGTACTCGCGGATATTGCGGATGTTGTCGGCGTCGAGTTTGAAATAGCTGAAGGTGCCCACAGCGGAGCGCAACTGGCCGATCCGTCCGGCGCGCACCAGTTCTACAATGCGGCGCCACTGCGGGTGGTTCTGCACCATGAAGGCCTCGCCGATCCTGACGCCGGTCCGATCGCGCACCGCCATCAGGTCCAGCGCCTCACGCACGTTCATGCCGATCGGTTTTTCGCAGAGCACGTGCTTGCCGGCTTCGGCGGCGCGCGCCGACCACGTCAGGTGCATGTGATTGGGCAGCGGATTGTAGACCGCGTCGATCTCCGGGTCCGCCAGCATTTCTTCGTAGGAGCCGTACGCCCTGGGAATGCCGAGTTGCTGCGCGGCGGCTTGGGCTTTGGCGCGGTCGCGCGAGGCGATGCCGGCCACTTCGCACCACTCCCCGGCCTGCATCGCCGGGATCACCCGCGTCACCGCAATCTTCGCAACTCCGAAAATGCCCCACCGGACTTTCTTCATGACCCTCGCATTGTAACGTGACGGGGGCTCGGCCGCATCGCGCTATAGTGAGAATTCATGACGCGATTTCTGGCGGGATTCCTTGCTCTGGCGAGCCTCCACGGCGCCGGCAAAGAGACCGTCATCTTCGATACCGATCCCGGCCTCTTCGGCGACGACGGCGCGGCTCTTGCCATGCTGCTGCGAAGCCCGGGGAAGGTGAATGTTCAAGCCGTTACCATAGTGCCGGGCAACGTCTGGTCGCACCAGGGCGCGGAGTACATGTTCCACATCCTCGACCTGCTGAAGCGCAGCCAGCTCACGGTGGCGTTGGGCGCCGATAATCCGCTCATTCACAACGCCGCCATGGCCAAGGAGTCTGAACGCCGGTGGGGAAAGTTGGCTTATATTGGCGCGTTCGATCAGGATCCGTTGTTGGTCGGCTCCGCGCCTGGCAGCAAGCTGACCACCCGCAAAGCTCGCCGTGACGCCATCAATCTGATGATCGCCGAGATTGAAAAGCGGCCCGGCGAGGTTACCATTCTCGCGCTGGGACCGATGACCAATCTCGCTCTCGCCCTGCGAATGAAACCGGATATCGAGACCAAGATCAAGCGCGTCGTCTTCATGGGCGGCAACATTCGGGTGCCCGGCAATGTCAACAACGCTGCCGAATTCAACTTCTGGTTCGACCCCGAAGCGGCGCGCATCGTGCTGCGTTCGCGGATTCCGGTGAAGGTCATGTTCGGCCTGGATGTCTGCAACCTGGCGAAAATACGTAAGGCCGAATTCGACCAGATTGTCGCAACCCGAACCCCGATCACGGATTTGTACCGCGAAGATCTCGGCAACCGGTATCCCGGCTTTCTGAAGAAGCCCGATGCGGTGAGCTACATGTGGGATTCGCTGGCCGCCGCATACCTGCTGGATCCCGAGTTCGTCACCAAGATTGAAAGCCGCTTCCTCGATGTACAGACGGCGTGGGGTCTGTTCTATGGCTCGACGGTGCCGCTCGACCGCCGCGTGGCTCCGGACGCGACTCCTGTGGTGGTGGCGCTCGGGCTGGATTTCAAACGAGTCTTCGCATTGTATAAGGACCGGCTCACCAGAGTCGAGTAGGCTATGACGATCGTCCGCCCCGACACTCCTGAGCAATGGGAGCAGGTCCGCGAGCTTTTCCGGGAGTATTGGGCGTCGTTCGATCTGAGTCCGTGCTTCCAGAATTTCGGCGCGGAACTAGTAGGGCTGCCGGGCGATTATGCGCCGCCGCGCGGCACGCTCGGTCTGGCGTTGGTGGATGGCCGTCCTGCCGGTTGTGTCGCGCTGCGTCCCTTCGATGCGCGCCGCGGCGAATTCAAGCGGCTTTTCGTACGGCCGGGGTTTCGTGGCCACGGTGCGGGCCGCGCGCTGATGGGGTGGGTGATGGCAGAGGCGCGCGCGTTGGGATATGCCGAACTGGTGGCGGACACTCTGCCGCAGATGGCGGACGCGCTCGCGATGTACGAACGCGCGGGTTTCGAGCGCACCGGCCCGTACGCGCAGATCCCGACGCCCGGGGCGATCTACCTGCGCTACGTTCTCTAGCCGGCGTGTACAATGGGCCACTCCCGGTGGCGCCGGGAGTGGAAGCGGGGGGCGTCATCTGGAAACGAGAGAATGACATGGACACGGGAAACGAAAGCCCCATGCTGCCACACGGCATGTACCAGTCTCGGCTGGACGATAGGGGAAGGCTGAAGCTCCCCTGTGCGTTTCAGGAGTACTTCGCAAAACTGGGCGATCGCCGGGTCTTCGTGACGAGCCTGGACCGCCGTACAGCCCGAATCTACCCGATCTCGGCGTGGGCCAGGGAAGACTGTTTGACCAACGTGGATGACCCGGAAATCGCGGAACGGATTGCTTTCAACGCGGCCGACCTGGGTGGCGAAACAGAAATAGATGCCCAGGGGCGGATTGTGGTCCCCGCCGAATTGCGACGCGCACTGGCGATCGAGAAGTCGACGGTGCGCCTGTATGTGTTTCGGGAACACGTGCGGATGTTGAGTGAAGCGGAATTCGAGCAGCGCAGAAAGGAAGCCCTGGAATCGTCGCCACAAGGGAATGCTTAACTCGAAGAACGGGGCTTAATTAATACTGCCATGTCGCCAGGCTCCACAATTGCGTACTATCGGATCACGTCGAAGCTCGGCGAGGGCGGGATGGGCGCAGTGTACCGCGCCACCGATACGAAATTGAATCGCGATGTCGCCATCAAGGTGTTGCCCGCGGCCCTCGCATCGGACGCGCAGTATATGGCGCGCTTCGAGCGCGAGGCCCAAGTGCTGGCAAGTTTGAATCATGCGAATATCGCGTCGATCTACGGGATCGAGCAGGGCGCGATCGTGATGGAACTGGTGGAAGGCAGCGAGCCGTCGGGGCCTTTACCGCTGGATTCCGCCCTTGAGTACGCGCGGCAGATTGCCGCGGGACTCGAAGCGGCGCACGAGAAGGGCATCGTTCACCGCGACCTGAAGCCTGCAAATATTAAGGTGACGGCCGAGGGAGTGGTGAAGCTCCTCGATTTCGGACTCGCTAAAGCGACAGAGGCCAGCGCCGCGTCGTCCGTCGTCAGCCCGACGCTATCGCCCACGCTCTCGCTGGCGATGACGCAGGCGGGGATGATCCTCGGCACCGCGGCGTACATGTCGCCGGAGCAGGCTCGCGGCAAGGTGGTGGATCGCCGCGCCGACATCTGGGCTTCGGCGTCATCTTGTACGAATTGCTGACAGGCACGATGCTCTTCGGCGGGGTGAGACGGTTTCCGATTCGCTGGCCGCCGTGCTAACCCGCGAACCCGATTTCAACCTGCTGCCCACGGATACGCCGCGGCGGGTGCGCCGCCTGATCGAACTCTGCCTGCGCAAGGACGCCCGCTCGCGCCTGCAAGCGATCGGCGACGCACGCATTCTGCTCGACGAACCCGAAGCTCCGGTATCCGCGGCGCGGACCGTTTCCGCCGCGGCGCGATTTGCGTGGCTGCCGTGGACATTGCTGGCCGTCTCCCTGCTGGCCGGAGGCTTCGGATGGTGGCGGGCCGCCCGGCCCGCGCCGGTTCGTCCAGTGCTGCGCTTCAACACTGAAATCAGACCCGATCTGCCCGTCGATCGCGGCGCATCGGGTGGGGTGCTTGCCCTCACTGCCGATGGCGCGCGGCTGGCGATCACGTTGCGCGGCAGCGATGGCAGACTCCGGCTCTACACGCGCGCATTGGGGGCAAGCGCTGGCCACACCCGTGGCTGGCACCGAGGACGCCGGCAACCCGTTCTTCTCGCCGGATGGAAAATGGATCGGCTTTGAGAAGGGCTGCCAGCTGACGAAGATCGCTGTCGCGGGTGGCGCCGCTATCCCCCTCTGCGACGCTTCCGTATTGCGCGGCGCCGGTTGGGGCGACGATGACAATATTGTTTTTGGAGTCCGCTCCTCCGTTCTTTGGCGCGTGCCGGCGGGTGGAGGAACCGCGCAGCCCATTGCCAAGGTCACCGCCGATCAGCGCAACCACCGCTGGCCGCAGGTGCTGCCTGGCAGCCGGACGGTGCTGTTGTCATCCAGCCAGTCCAACAATTTCGATAACGCGGATTCCGAGGCGCCTCCAGGGAAAGCCCCGGAATCGCGGTGTACGTATCGATTGGCTGGAGAGTTCGGGGAAGTGGCAGCCGCTGCAGCCGCTCGGCGCCTATCAGACGCCGCGCATTTCTTCCGATGGCAAACGCCTGGCCTTTGCGGTCGTGAACAGTGGCGGCTCCGACATCTGGGTGAGAGATATCGAGCACGACACGGTCTCCCGGCTCACCTTTCTGAAGGGCAACAGCGTATTTCCAACCTGGATGCCGGATAGCAAGGCCCTCATTTTCCGATCGGGTGGCGAGGAGAACCCCGGGCTCTACTGGATCCGCGCAGACGGCGGGGGCGAACCGCAGCGCCTGGCGGACGGGACGCTTTCGGAGTTTCCCGGCGCGATCTCGCCTGACGGCAAGCGCCTGCTCTTTGCGCAAAACGGCAGCGTCGGCGATCCCGACCTTTACACCGCGCCGATCGAAGGCGATGCCGCCCATCCCACACTTGGCAAGCGCGAGAAATTCCTCGGCACTTCCTTCGTGGAGTGGAGTGGCAGGTTTCGGCGGATGGCCGCTGGATCGCGTATGTCTCCAACGAGTCGGGGATTTTTGAAATCTATGTACGCCCCTTCCCAGGTCCCGGCGGGCGCTGGCAGATTTCAGCCGGCGGCGGCGAAGCTCCCGTGTTTTCGTCCAGCGGATGCGAACTACTGTTCCGGTCTCTGGACGGCCATATCATGTCGGTAGCCTACACCGCTCGCGGCGACTCGTTCGAACCCGCCAAGCCCCGGCTGTGGACCGAGCAGCGCTCGATTATCGGTTCCAACCAGGGCTGGCCCACCTTCGATCTGGCTCCGGACGGCAAGCGGCTGGCGGCCTTTCTGCGCGACACGCCCGACGATCAGAAGCCGCTTACCCACGTGACTTTTCTGGTGAACTTCGGCGACGAGTTGATGCGGCGCGTGCGCGACGAAGAGAAGGGCAAGTGACGCCGGGCTCCCCGATTTCGCACTATCGGATTACGTCGAAGCTCGGTGAGGGCGGCATGGGCGCCGTGTACCGCGCCACCGATACGAAATTGAATCGCGATGTCGCCATCAAGGTGCTGCCCGACTCCTTCGCCGGCGATCCCGACCGCCTCGCGCTTCACGCGCGAGGGGCAGGTGCTGGCGAGCCTGAATCACGCGAATATTGCTGCGATCTACGGGGTGGAAGAACGCTCGCTGGTGCTCGAAGTGGTGGAGGGCGGGGAACCCAAGGGTCCCCGCGACGCCGACGACGCGACGCAGCGCCCACCGTGTGCTACGTTCTCTTGGGATGCGCGATGTGATCGTCGTTGGGGGTGGACCAGCCGGCGCGTGCGCTGCGATCCGCTGTGCGCAATGGGGATTGCGTGTTCTCCTGCTGGAGCGCGAAACGTTTCCGCGGAATCGCCCGGGCGAATCGCTGCACCCGGGGTTTGAGGGGGTGCTGCGCCAACTGGGTGTGCTCGATATGGTGCTGGAAGCGGGTTTTCTGCGGTTCGACGGCAATCACGTGATCCGCAACGGCACAAGCACTTTCGAACCGTTCCCCATAGCGCACAATACCGTCCGCGGCTTGCAGGCGTCGCGCCCGGAGTTCGATGCCATCCTCCTGGAACGCGCCAGACAGATGGAGGTTGAAATCATCCAGCCCGGCCGGGGGCTGCTACCGCTGATCTCCGGCGGCCGCGTGACCGGCGTCGAAAGCACGGACGGCACGCTTGAATCAACGTTCGTAATCGACGCCGCCGGAAGGGGCCAATGGCTGGCGCGCCACATGGGGATCGAGACCCACGTCAACTCTCCCCGCTGGATCGCTCACTACGCTTACCTGGAGGGCGAATGTCCGGCGCGGGACGACAATCCCGCCTTCTTTTTCGACGACAGCGGATGGACGTGGACCGTGCGGGTGCGTCCTGGTCTTTACAATTGGACGCGGCTCAATGTTTATGACAACGCGCTCGACGAGAGCTTTGTACCCGCGGAGTTGTGCAATCTGAGGCAGGTGGGGCCCACCCGATCCGCGGATGTAACCTGGCGAATGACTCCCGCATGCGCGGGCGCCGGATATTTCCTCTGCGGAGACGCCGCTGCGGTTTTGGACCCTACCTCCTCGCATGGCATCGTCAAGGCGATGGTGTCAGGCGTCATTGCGGGTGATGCCATTGCCCAAATTACAAATAAGGACCAGACAGAAGAAGAGGCCGCGCACGAGTTCCGGCAGACGTTCCAGCAGTGGTTCAGTTACGATGCTACGCGCTTGAAGGCGGACTACCGGCGCATGTTTGGCGACCGCATCGCAGGCATGCTCGGGTCCTTGGGTTCA
>JBDTPR010000252.1:0-8748 GCA_039932635.1 Candidatus Solibacter sp. | reverse complement strand
CATCGACGCCCTGGCGGCGGACGGGCACAAGTGGATGCTGGGACCGGAGGGCTGCGCCATCCTGTACATCGGCATGGCACTGCAAGATCGGGTGGAACCCGTGGAGTTCGGCTGGACCAACGTGGCTGGTTACAACGACTACGCGTCGCGCGACATGACCCTGCGTCAGGATGCGGGCCGGTACGAATGCGGAACGCTAAATACGATTGGCTGCTTTGGCTTGCGCGCCTCAATTGAATTTTTACTTGAAGTAGGGCAAGGAGAAACCGCCCCGGTTATCCAAATGTTGGGCGACCGGATCGCCGCGGGAGTGCTGGCGAAAGGGTATGAGCTTTTCCTGACGCGTACGCCGGAGAATTCGGCGGGAATCGTCAGCTTCCGGAAGCCTGGAACGGACGCCACGGAGACGGTCGGCGTGCTGCGCCGCGAGAAAATCGTGACGGCGGCGCGGGCGGGGTGGGTTCGCACCTCGCCGCACTTCTACATCAGCCCGGCGGAAATCGACCGCATGATCGACGCGCTGCCGTGATCATCTGGCTGCGGCGCCATCCGCTCGCCCTTTGGGTGCCGCTGCAGGCGCTGCTCTACTGCTGGAAACTGGCGCTGCTCTCTCCGTGGGGCGATGAGGCGGGAACGCTGCTGATGGTGCGCGGTCCGCTGGGTACGCTGGTGCGCTGGGCGGCGGAGGATGTTCATCCTCCACTTTACTATTCGCTCCTATATTGTTGGCAGCGTTTGCCAATTGGGTTCGATTTTGCGGTGCAGGCTCGCCTCCTTTCGGTGGCCTTCGCACTCGCCGGAACGGTGGCGCTGGATCGCTTATGGGGCGCTCGACTGGCGGAGCGCACGCGCTGGCTGCTGCTCGCCTTGTGGACGCTATCACCATGCCTGATGCTCTATGCGCGCATGTGCCGGTCCTATACGCTGCAGGCCCTGTGCTCGATTGTGGCGGTGGCGATGCTGGTGCGGGTGGCGGAGGAGGCGCGGCGGCGCGACATCGTGTGGCTGACGATGGCGCTTCTGGCGGCGATGTATTCCCACTACGTGGCGGGAATCGCGCTGGTCGGGATGACGAATCTGGTGCTGTTGCGCCGGGGCAACTGGCGTCCGTTGCTGATGGTGGAGGGCGGGTTGGCGATCGGGTACCTGCCGTGGATTGGGACGCTGGCGTCGTCGCTGACGGCGTGGGGGAGCAACGGTCGGAGCTATTCGCTGACCGGGTCGCGGGTGCTCGAAGTGCCGGTGAAGTTCGGCTACTGGTGCATGTCTTTCGTGATGGGCGAGGCGGTGCCCGATTGGGTGCTGGTGGCGGGAATTCTGCTGCTGCCGCTGGTGGCGATTGCGGCGTGGCGGGGAGCGCGGGGCGCGGGCGCGGTGGCGTGGATCGCGCTTGGCTTGTCGGCGATCGGATTCTTCGGCGTGGCGCGCTGGGTGTCGTATCCTTTCGTTCCGGCGCGCATGCTTTTCGTGCTGCCGTTGTTTCTGCTGCTGGTAGTGCGAGGGTCCAATTCGCGGTTGGGACGGGTTGCCATCGCCGGCATGCTGCTGCTCTCGGTCTCCGGGATTGCGTGTTACTTCAATAAAGTGGGATTCCGAAATAAGGAATATCCCGTACCGATCGGCGAGATCGCTGGGCGGATTCTGCGCGAGTCGGGGGCGGCGGATTCCCTGGTGCTGGTGGACAATGCCAATTCCGATCCCATTGCGATGCTCTATGCGCTGCATCCGCGGCGCTCGCTATTGCAGACGGGATTACCGGGGACTGGGGACGCGGTGGCGCGGGCGCTGGAAGATCCGCGGATTCGCACGGTGTGGTTCCTGAGCAATACGCGGGACATCACGGGATTGAATGGGAAATTCCAGGCGATGCTGGGAGCTCGGATGTCGGAGCGCGTGCATTCGTATGAGGCGTACTCTGGGTTGGAACGGTGGGTGATGGGGCCGAGCGCGCCTGTGTATTTTCAGGAATTGGTAGAGTACCGGCGGTAGGGAAGCTAGCCGGCCTTCGGCCGGTGCACCGGCTGAAGTCGGTGCGCAGGCAGGAGTGCCTGCCCCACGATAGAATAGGCGCATGCTGCTTGGCGCTGTTACCTACAACGTGCTCGCGAATATGGATCTCGAGACCGTCATCAAGACTCTTGAAGTTGCCGGATTCGAGGGCGTGGAGCTTCGCACCGGCCATAAACACGGCGTGGAACCGTCGCTCTCCGATGCCGAGCGCGTCAAGGTGAAGGAGCGTTTCGAGCACAGCAAGGTCAAGCTGCTGAGCTATGGCACCACGTGCGAGTTTCAATCCAACGATCCGGCGGAGCGTAAGAAGCAAATCGACACGGCCAAAGACTTCATCAAGCTGGCGCACGATACGGGGGCGCTCGGCGTCAAGGTGCGGCCCAACGGGCT
The DNA here is from genome assembly GCA_039932635.1 of Candidatus Solibacter sp. Taxonomy (GTDB): domain Bacteria; phylum Acidobacteriota; class Terriglobia; order Bryobacterales; family Bryobacteraceae; genus Solibacter. The sequence continues at coordinate 6,348 of JBDTPR010000252.1, read as the reverse complement.
GGCCAAGGGCGTGCCGCGCGAGACCACGATCCAGAACATCGCCGCGGGGCTGAAAGAGGTGGGCGATCACGGGTATGTGCATGGCGTCGAGATCTGGCTGGAGGTCCACGGCGCGGAGACGCAGGTGCCGGCGGCTGCGGCGGAAATCATGCGCGCGACCAATCACAAGAATGTCGGCCTGTGCTGGAATTCGAACCCCACCGATGTGGTGAACGGGAGCGTGAAGGAGAGCTTCGCGCTGCTCCGTCCGTGGGTGCGCAGTTGTCACATTACGGAACTGGCCAGCGCGTATCCTTATAAGGAACTTTTCGGACTGATGAAGAAGAGCGGCTACGACCGCTGGACTCTTTGCGAGGCTGCGGAAAGCAAAGAGCCCGAGCGTTTCCTGCGTTATTACCGTGCCTTGTGGCGCGAGCTCATGGGCTGATGCGGCCCGCCGTCTATAATAGAACTTACCGTAAATTCTGAGGGACCAATATGCCGCGTGAACTTCTCATCCAATGTCCGGATGGGCAGATGAAGACTGTTGCGCTTGCCGGGCAGCGGCTGTCGATCGGGCGATCGAGTGCTGCCGAACTCTGCTTTCCTGAGGACGCGGGGCTATCGCGCCAGCACTTCGCCTTCGAGCCCGAGGGCGAAGATTGGACGGTGCAGGATCTTGGCAGCAAGAACGGCACCTTCGTCAACAATATCCCGCTGAAGGCGCGGCTGATTCTGAAGCCCGGCGACCGCGTGACGGCCGGGCATCTCGTGATCGTGTACGAACCCGATGCCGCGGGCCCCAATCCGGGCGTGGTCGTGTTCGAAGGCGAGACCAGTTCGCCGACCACGTCCACCGTGGTGACGAGTCTGGAAGGCGCGCTGTCGAACCAGACGCTGGCGATTGAGCGCGGGGGACCCAAGGCGTCGGCGCCCATGCAGGCGCTGATTCGCGCCGGGCAGGAATTGAGCGACAACCGGCCGCTCAACGAACTCTTTCCTGTGATTCTGGACCTGGCGATTCAGGCCGTCAACGCGCAGCGCGGCGTGCTACTGATTCAGGAGGGCGACCAACTGGTCCCGCGCGCCCACAAGGGCGACGGCTTCCGCATTTCGAGCGCGGTGCGCGATCGCGTGATGAAAGAGCGGTCGTCGATTCTGGTGCGCGACGCGCAGTTGGACGATGCGTTCAAGGGGCGCATGAGCATCGTGGAGCAGAAGGTGCACACGATGATGGCGGCGCCGCTGCAGACCAAGGATCGCATCATCGGCCTGATCTATCTGGACTCGCCTTATGTGCTGCGCGAGTTCACGAAGGACGATCTGAGCCTGCTGACGGTGATGGCCAACATTGCGGCCATCCGGATCGAGAATGCGCGTCTGGCGGAAGTGGAGCAGGCGGAGCGCATCATGGCGCGCGACCTTTCGCAGGCCGCCGATATTCAGGGTCGCATGCTCCCGGAGATCGCGCCCGACGTACCCGGCGCCGATCTGGCAGGCTTCAACATGGCGTGCCGCACGGTGGGCGGCGACTATTACGATTTCTTCAAGTATCCCGACGGGCGCGTGGCGCTGACTTTGGGCGATGTGTCGGGCAAGGGAATGCCGGCGTCGCTGATGATGATGGCGCTGCAGGCGCGCGTGCAGGTGCTGGCCGAAGAGCCCGGCAACCTGGCGCAGTTCATGACGCGGATCAACAAGGCGACGTGCGCCAAGTGTCCGAGCAACCGCTTCATCACGTTCTTCTTCTCGATTCTGAATGCGGCGACGGGCGAGCTGGTGTACGGGAATGCGGGCCACAATCCGCCGATTATTATCCGCGCCAATGGCGACGCGGAAATGCTGACGGGCGGTGGACCGGTGCTCGGAATCCTGTCGATCGCGCCCTACAGTGAAATGCAGGCGCAGTTGAATAACGGCGACATGCTGGTGATCTACAGCGATGGCGTCACCGAGGCCAATAATGTGGCGTACGAGGAATTCGACGAGGAGCGCTTCATCGAAGTGCTGCAGGCGAATCGTACGCAATCGGCGCAGGAGATTGTGCAGGCAGTGATGAAGGCGGTCACGGAGTTTGCCGCGGGCGCTCCGCAGGCCGACGATATCACGCTGCTCGTGGCGAAGCGGTTATAAGTGCTCACGGATTTAGTTCAGATTAAGATACTGGGCGAGAAGAAGCGCCCGGAGAACGAGCGCTTCCGGAAGCACATGAAGAGCTTCGATTACTCGGACCGCATCTTGCGGCGGATCGCCGAGGGGATCGAGGACTCGATCGATTGCCTGGCGTGCGCGAACTGCTGTCGCGTGGCGACGGCGAAGGTCACGGAGCGCGATGTGGAGCGCCTGTCGAAGCATTTGCGGTTGAAGCCCGGGCGATTCCTGGCCGATTTCACAGTGCAGAGCGAGGAAGAGGGCGTGGTGCTGCGGCGCGATAAGAAGACGGGCTGCGTGTTCTTGAATGGCAACGAGTGCACGGTGTACGACGCGCGTCCGGATAGCTGCCAGAAGTTCCCGCACGTGGTGAGGGGCAATGGAAGTATCGTGAGCCGCATGTGGGAATTGATCGATCGCGCGTGCTACTGCCCGATCGTGTATAACTCGCTGGAAGCGTTCAAGGACGAGATGGAGTTCAAGCGGTAAGAGGGTTTGGGCCGCCGATGAACGCCGATAAACGCCGATAAGAACAAGCTGGTTTTTGAGTGCGCACGCTTGTTCAATGGGAGAATAGCGACGTGGGCTCTCCTGTGACTCGCCGATTTTGGATCATCGCCGGCATGGGCATTCTGCTGCGCGCGCAGGAGCCTGATTTCGTGTGTCCCATGGACCGCGAAGTGCGCGCCAAGGTGCCTGGAAATTGTCCGCGCTGCGGCATGAAACTGGTGGCGGGACTGCCCATGCCGATGGAGTATCCGCTGGATTTCCGCGCCACTCCGGACTCGATTCCGGCGGGTCGCGACGTGGTGCTCGAGTTCCGCGTGTTGCATCCGAAAACCGGCAAGCCCGTCACGCATTTCGAAACCATCCACGAGAAACTCTTTCATCTCTTTCTGGTCAGCCAGGATCTGGAATATTTCTCGCACGAGCACCCTGTACTCGGCGCTAACGGCTGGTTCCGGCTTAAGACGCGCCTGCCCAAGCCCGGCACGTACCGGCTCCTGGCCGATTTCGATCCCACTGGCGGCACGCCGCAACTCTCGGCGCGCACGTTTTCTACGGCGGGATGGGAGATGCCGCCGTCGCGATCGATCCGCATCCCCGCAATCGACATGGAGCCGAAGCAGGGCGCCAATCTGAGCGTATCGCTGCGCCTGGATCCCGCGGCTCCCCTGGCCGGCAAGAAGACGATGCTCTTTTTCGAGCTCACGCCCGGCGATGGCCTGGAGAGGTTCCTGGGGGCGTGGGCGCATCTGTTGGCGGTGAGTCACGATCTGGTGGACACCATCCACACCCACCCGTTTCAGGCCGATGGCGGAGCCTCGATGCAGTTCAACCTCTTTCTGCCGCGCGCCGCGACCTACCGGATCTGGCTGCAGACACAGCGCCGCGGCGCGGTGAATACGGTCGCCTTTACCGTGAAAGTCTCGGAAATAGCGTGAGCGTTGCGTTATCCTCAAGCTCATGGATCGCCGCCGATTTCTGCACTCCGCCGCTGCCCTGCCCCTGCTCGCGCAGGCGCTGCCGCAAGCCGGCGCGCAGACCGCGCCCCCACTGCCGGCCGAACTGAAGACCGCGCCGCGCTTCGGCGATGGCCGCGACTGGTGGTTTCAGAAGCGCTTCGGCATGTTCGTGCATTGGGGACTGTACGCGATCCACGGGCTCCACGAGCAGGAGCAGTGGCGGTTCCGCGTGCCTCGCGCCGAATACCAGAAACTGGCGCAGCAGTGGAACCCGGTCAAATACGATCCCAATGCCTGGCTCGACCTGGCTGCCGCCGCCGGCATGAAGTACATCTGCCTCACTACCAAGCACCACGATGGCTTCTGCCTGTTCGACACGAAGCAGACGAAATACAACACCATGAACACGCCCTACGGCAAGGACGTGGTGAAGATGCTGGCCGACGCCTGCCACAAGCGCGGCGTGCCCCTGTGCCTCTACTACTCGATCGCCGACTGGCATCAGCCCAACTATCCCAATCAGGGCCGTCATCACGAGTTGGCGCCGCAGCCCGGCGATCAGCCCGACCTGGATAAATACCTCGAGTTCCTCAAGGCGCAGGTGCGCGAACTGTGCACCAATTACGGCGAACTGGGCGGATTCTGGTGGGACATGAATGTGGACAAGAAGGTGGACCGGTCGATCAACGACATGATCCGCAAGCTGCAGCCCAAAGCGGTGATCAACAATCGGGGCTTCGACGATGGCGATTTCGGCACGCCGGAACGCGATTACGAGGCCACGGGCGAGGAGTTACTGGTCTTCACGCAGCGCACCGAGGCCTGCCAGAGTGTCGGCAGCGAAAGCTGGGGTTATCGGAAGGACGAGGATTACTACACCGACCGCCACTTACTGCGCAGCATCGATAAGTACCTGGCCCGCGATGCCAACTATCTGCTGAACGTGGGTCCGGCGGCCGACGGCACGATTCCGGCGCGTCCCTCGGCGATCCTGCGGCGCATCGGAAAGTGGTACGGCGCGGTCAAGGAATCGGTGGAGGGCACGCTGCCCGCGTCCAACCTCACCAGCAATCGCAATGTGCTGCTGACCCGCCGCGAGAATACCGTGTACGTGCACCTCCACAAGGATCCGACGCGCGAGGCGGTGCAATTGAAGCCGATCGCGGTGGCCCCCCGGCGCGCCACTTTGCTGAATACCGGCAAGCCCGTGGATTTCGCCGTGGACATGGCGCCCACCGACCACATCGAGCACAAACCCTACCTGCGAATCCGCAATCTTCCGGTGGACGAGTTGGCGGACACCGTGCTCGTCGTCAAGTTGGAATTCGATCGCCTCCCGGTTGGGGCCGCGGCCGGCGCAGGGGACGACATTAATCGGCGGTAGCGCTGCGCGCGAAGGCCGAAGCAATTACCGCCGTGTCCTCGTAGAGGCGGATCGCGGTGACTTTGCCGTCGCGTAGGGTGTAGGCGTGTGCCCAGTGCTGGCCGACGGAGCGGCCGGTGGCGTGTATCGTGCAGATTTCGCTCCCCAGCACCACCACGCGGTCGCCGTCGGCGACGATGGCGTCGACTTTGAAATCGTCAATCTTGACGGAGCCCATCAGTTCAACGAAGAACTGCTGCACCTCGGCGGGCCCCTTACGCGTTCCCGCGAATGGCGCCGGCCCCGGCATTTCCCAGGCCACATCTTCCGCCAACGGACTGAGGACGCCGGCGATGTCTCCCCTGCCGAACGCCTCGTAGATACCAGCCACAATTTCTTTGTTCATGTATAGATCATACGCTCCGCGCCCAGCGGTGGATTTCCCGGCGCGGGATTGGCGGTATCGTAAATTTATGGCGACTCAGCAATTCAAGGATGCGGAACGCAAACAGCTCAGCCTGCTCGCCGCCGTCGAGAAGAAGACGCTGATCTGGCTGGCGCAGCGTATGCCGGCCTGGGTCAATTCCGACCACCTCACCGGGCTTGGATTCGCGGCAATGTTCGTGGCGGGGCTGTGCTATTGGGCGGCCAGTTATGACCGGCGCGCCTTGCTGCTGGTGATTGTGGCGCTGGTGGTCAACTGGTTCGGCGACAGCCTGGACGGCACGCTCGCCCGCGTGCGCAATCGCCTGCGCCCACGCTATGGCTTCTATGTGGATCACATCACCGACGCCATCGGCACCTTCTTCCTGATCGGGGGACTGGGCCTGAGCAGTTATATGAGCCCGACGGTGGCGCTCGGACTGTTGGTCGCCTACTTCATGCTATCGATCGAGGTCTATCTGACGACTTACACGATCGGCACCTTCCATCTCTCGTTCTGGAGTTTCGGACCTACCGAGTTGCGCGTCCTGTTATGCATCGGCAACATCGCGCTCTTCTACCGTCCGGTGGTGGGGATCCTGGGCCAGAAGTATCTGCTCTTCGATGTCGGCGGTGTCATCGGGATGGCGGGAATGGGCGCCATGCTGGTGTGGTCGGCGATCCGGCACACGCGTCAGCTTTACGAGGCCGAGCGCCTGCCGTGACGCCGCTGACGCAGCGGTGGCTCAAATTCAATCTGGTCGGCTTCCTCGGCATTTTCGTGCAGATGGGGATGTTTGCGCTGCTCTTCAGCGCCCTGCACGTGAATTACATTGTAGCCACGGCGTTGGCCGTGGAGACCGCGGTGCTGCACAATTTCGTGTGGCACGAGCTGTACACGTGGAAGCACCTGCCGCGCGGCGGCAGGCGCGACATCGCCTGGCGCCTGGCGCGCTTCCATGCCGG
>JBDTPR010000251.1:0-8771 GCA_039932635.1 Candidatus Solibacter sp. | reverse complement strand
CCCGAATCCAAAAGGGAGTCCGGCCGGAGAGACTATGAAACAGGAATATTTTGTACTAGTATTGGCCCACTCGATACGTGGCAGGCTGCGACGCGTTCATATCCCTCATACCGCTGTTTATGCAGTTCTCGCATTAGCCCTCGTAGGTTGTTTCTCCGCATTCGGTTTCGTCGCCAGTTACGCCCGTATGGCCTGGAAAGTGGCCAATTACAACGCCCTCAAGCAGGAAGCTGACAGTCTCAAGACGCGTTACCAGAATTTGCAGAAAGTGGTCAGCGACACCAAAGTCCAGATGGCCAGCCTGCAACTCTACGCCAAGGAAGTCTCCGTGGCGTACGGTATCAAGCAGAAATTGGAAGGTCCGGCGACCATCGCCTCGGAAGGCAAGATGGTGCCGAGTTTCGCCGAGACCCTGGAGGAATACAACTACCTGGTGAATGCGGACAAGCTCTCGATTTCCAACCGCACCTCTCGGCGCCTGATGGCGATCAAATCGCCTCCCTCCCTGTGGCCCGTTCAAGGCCGCCTGATGGATGGCTTCGCGCGCCGCACGGACCCGTTCTCGGGTGAAGGCGCCTTCCACAAAGGCGTGGATATCACGGCTCCCATGGGCACCCCGGTGCGCACCACCGCCGACGGCATCGTCGTGCAGGCGGAAATGGTCGCCGGCGGTTACGGCAGGCTGATTATTGTCGATCACGGCGGCGGCTACCAGACCTATTACGCGCATTTGTCGAAGATTTCGGTTCGCGCCGGGCAGGAAGTGCGGCGCGGCGATGCGATCGGCGCCGTGGGCATGAGCGGCCGCGTGACGGCTCCGCACCTGCATTACGAAGTACGGGTGGGCGGCACGCCTATGAATCCATACCGCTACCTGGCCGGATCCGCGGTTTATCGCGAGGTTCCGAAAGACTTGCCCTTCCAGTAAACTCCTCGTTCCATTTCCCCTCCGTACTGATAAGATGTCACGGAGGGGGGCTCATGAAATCTTTGTTTCTGCGCCTGGGCGCTGTCGCCACCGGCGCCATATTACTGACATCCGCCTATAACCGCACCAACTCCGCGTCCGTGATGACCGAGGCGGCCAATCGCTTCCTGGTATCGCTGAGCGCCGAGCAGCGCGCTAAGGCCACGTTCAAGTTTGAGGATGCCGAGCGCGTCAACTGGTTCTTCGTCCCGATCGAGCGCAAGGGGCTGCCGCTGCGCGAAATGGGAGCCTACCAGCAGCGCCTGGCAACTTCCCTGCTGAGCGCGGGCCTGAGCCAGTCGGGCTTCATGAAAGCCATGTCGATCATGAGCCTGGAAGACGTCCTGCGCATCATGGAAAAGGACTCGGGCGAGCGCCGTAATCCTGAGAAATACTACTTCTCGATCTTCGGCACGCCCAGCGATACCGGCACGTGGGGCTACCGCGTGGAAGGCCATCACCTCAGCCAGAATTACACCGTGGTGAACGGCAAGGTGGTGGACGCGCCGAGTTTCTTCGGCACCAACCCCGCCGAAGTGCGCGAGGGGCCGCGCGCCGGACTACGCGTCCTGGCCGCCGAGGAGGACCTGGGCCGCGAGCTCATCGCCTCGCTGTCCGCCGACCAGCAGAAGACCGCCATCGTCGATCCCAAGGCTCCTGGCGACATTCTGACGTCGAATAAACGGCAGGCCGCGCTGGAAGGGCAAGCCTCCGGCATTTCGGCGGCGAAATTGACGGCGCCGCAAATGGCGAAACTCAACGCGCTGCTCGACGAATACGTGAATAACGTGCCGGAGCAGATGGCGCAGTCGCGGCAGGAACAGGTCAAGAAGGCCGGCAAGAACATTTCGTTCGCCTGGTGCGGCGGAATCAAGAAAGGCGATCCGCACTACTATCGCATTCAGACGCCCACCTTCCTGATCGAGTACGACAATACACAGAACAACAACAACCACATTCATGCGGTGTGGCGCGATTTCACCGGCGATTTCGGCGACGACATGCTCAAGGCCCACTACCAGGCCAGCCACACGAAGTAACGGGTCTCGCTGCCAGAGTACGGTAGTTGGCGGGGTTCATTTCACCGCAGAGACGCCGAGACGCGGAGTAAGCGCAGAGAAAGAAAGGCCTGCATAGCGCCCTCTCTGCGTCTTCCTCTGCGTCTTTGCGTCTCGGCGGTGAAAACCAAGGCCTCACGCGTCCGACTGCTGGAGAGATATGTGAAGACACCCATTTCGCGGTACGCTGATCAGGTGAAGATGCGGACACTCGTTTTCCTGGCGGCGCTCGTCCTGTACGCCTGCGGTCCGGCCAATACCCAGGCCGGCGCCACGCCCGAATACACCTACCAGATTGTCCACACGTACCCGCACGACCCCACGGCGTTCACTCAGGGACTGGTCTATCAGGACGGCGTCTTCTACGAAGGCACCGGGCTCGAAGGGCAATCCACCATACGGAAGGTGAAGCCCGAGACCGGCGAGGTGTTGCAGAAGCGCGACGTGCCCGAGGCCTACTTCGGCGAAGGCATCATCGTGTGGAAGGACCGCCTGCTGGAACTCACCTGGACTACGCAGAAGGGCTTTATCTACGACCTCACCACCTTCGAGCCCAAGGGCGAGTTCCCCTATCCCGGCGAAGGCTGGGGCCTCACCACCGACGGCAAGCGCCTGATCATGAGCGACGGCTCCGCGCAACTGCGCTTCTGGGATCCGGAAACGCTGAAGGAGACCGGCCGCATCACCGTCAACGAGGACGGCCGGCCTGTGAATAAACTGAATGAACTCGAATGGGTGAAGGGTGAGATCTTCGCCAACGTCTGGGAGACCGATCGCATCGCGCGCATCGATCCCAAGAACGGCAAAATCACCGGCTGGATCGATTGCAGCGGCCTACTCACTTCCGCCGACCGCACCGGGCAGACTGATGTACTCAACGGCATCGCGTACGATGCCAAGGGCGATCGCCTGTTCATCACCGGCAAGAAGTGGCCCAAAGTGTTCGAAGTGAAACTGGTCAAGCGGACCCAGTAGAAAGGCAGCCTATGGCGGAAGCCAAGACCAAGCCCACCAACGTTACCGTCGCCTCGTACCTCGCCGGCCTGCCGGAGGAGAACAAGCGCGCGGATGCCAAGGCCATCATCAAAATGATGCAGGACGCCACCGGTGAGAAGGGGAAGATGTGGGGCCCTTCGATCATCGGCTTCGGCACCCACCACTACGTCTACGAGAGCGGACGCGAGGGCGACTGGCCGCTGGCCTGCTTCTCCCCGCGGAAGGCGGCCACCGTGATCTATGGACTGACGGGGCTCGCCGAATCCGACGCGCTGCTCGCCAAACTCGGCAAGCACACCAGGAGCGGGAGCTGTGTCCACATCAAGAGGCTTGCCGATGTGGATCTGAAGGTGTTGGAGGAGTTGATCCGCAAGGGTGTCGCCCTCAAGCAAGCCTAGCCCACGGCTTGAGTCGTTAGAACGCAAAAAGGCCCGGGTGCGGCAAACGCCGTGCCCGGGCCTTTCCTGCTATCCGACTTAGAAGCGGTAATACAGGGAAAGCTGAATCACCCTGGGCGTAAAGTTCATCGAACTCAACTGTCCAAAGGTGGCGCTGTTGATGTTGTAGTTGGTGATATTCCCGGAGTCCCCGGCGCTGGCCGGCGGCATGTAGAAGGTCGGGTGATTAATCATGTTAATCAGATCCGCCCCCAGGTCCACCGAATGGCGCTCGCGGAATTTGAAGGACTTCTTGATCGCCGTATCCCAGCTCCATTGCCACGGGCCCGTGAAGAGGCGCCGCTGCAAATTGCCCACATTGCCCGCCGTCGGGTTGTAGAACAACTGATTGGGGAACGGAGCGGAGCCTGCCTGCGCCGCGCCACGGCCATCGCTGCCGATCACCGAGGGCGAGACAAATAACGGTCCGTTACCCGTCATGAACAGACCTTCCATGACCGGCGCCAACTGGCCGAGCGTGGTGCCGTTGACCGACGCGGTATTGGTCGCGTTGGAGCGTGCCTGCCGGTTCAGCGTGCCATAGGTAGACAGCACCGAGTAAGGCGCGCCAGCCTGGTAGCTCCAAATGCCGCTGATCGCCCAATTGCCCAGCACCGCATTCGCGATCGCGTTGCCGCTCCACTTCTTACCCTTGCCATACGGCAATTCGTAGTAGTAGTTGGCTTTGAACGCGAGGCGCGTGTCGTAAGGCGTACGCGCCCATTCCAGCTGCGGATTGTTGTTGTCCAGCGCAGGCTCAAACCCGGTCTGTCCGTCGCCCGACGTGTTGGAGAGTGACTTGCCGAAGGTGTAGCTGAACTGTCCCTGCAATCCGTGGCGCGTACGGCGGGTAACTTCCACCTGTAGCGCGTGATAGTTGGACTGGCCGCCATTGGTCAGGACGTTGGCGCCCTGCACGTTCGGATTCTGGTAGAACTGCACCGAACCATTGGTCTTCGCCACCATGTACTGATTGGCCATTTCGCCCACCTGGCCCTGACGCAGCCATGTCTGGTTGGCGCTGCTGGTCAAGCCGCCGCCATTCGTCAGCAGCGGGAACACCGTCAGCGGTACGCTGCCGGGGACATTCGTGTTGTAGGTCCCTACGTAGCCGAGGCCCTGCTTTTCCGCCAGCGCGGCATTGTTCTGCGCCCGCAGGAAATCGCCCAGGAAGCCATTGGCGTTGTAGAGGATCTGATTGTAATCGACGGCACGGAGGAGGCTGGAACCGCGATTACCCACGTAGCGCGCCGAGAACAGCGTGCCCTTCACATCGTGCTGGATGCCGAAGTTCCACTGGTGTACGTAAGGGGTGGCAAGGTTCGAGTCAGGCATGCCGGTGGCGCTGGTGGTGGTGATCGCATAGTTGTCGGCCAGCGTGCGCGGCACCTTGTACACCGGAGCCGCCACTACCGGCGCATTGCTCAGCAGCGCGACCAGATTGGACTGCGTGTTGGCGAAGCTCAGTCCGCTGCTGGTGGTGACGCTATTGCGAACCGACGTAACCACGTTGTCATTCACATACGAAATGGAGTATCCGCCGCGGATGGAAGTCTTGCCTTCCTTGAACGGATCCCAGGCGAAACCAACGTTCGGCGCGAAGTTGTTCTTATCCGACTTGTAGAACGGACGACCCGACGATTTGCCGATGAAATCCAGGATCGCGTTGGGGTCCATTACCGACGCCCGGGCATCGTTGCCCTGCAACCTGGGAGCCAGATACAACGAGTTCTTCTCATCGAGCGGCGTCCAGTACTCGTAGCGGACGCCCACGTTCACCGTGAGGTTCTGACGTACCTTCCATTTGTCGGCTACATACCCGGCCCACGTGCTGTGCGTCAATTCACGCAGATTGGTGGCGCCCGGGACGAAACCGGAGGTCGTGCTGGTCACATTGAACGTCTGCGCCGCAGTGCTCACGTATCCCGCCAGATTGGCGTACAAGGCATTCGCGGTGGTGAGATCGGTGGAGCGTATGCCCGGCAGGTCGGTCGCCGAAAGTCCCGTGGTGTTCGCCGCGGAGATTCCCAGCGTCAGCGTGGGCACGATTCCCGCGTCGTTGAAGGGGGAAACATGCAGAATCTGGCCCTGGAAACCGAAGGCGATTTCATGCTTGCCCTTCAGCCAGGTGGCGTTATCCTGCACCGAGTAGGTGTTGACCTTGCGCCCCTGATTGAGGAACGTGTTTACCGGATTGCTGAATAACAGCCCGGCGACAATCGCCTTGGGATATTCGTTGCTGTCGAGAAACGCCGTATCGGAGCGCATGAAGCCGCCGCGCACTTCATTCGTCAGTGTCGGCGACGCCGTCCAGCGCCAACTCAGTGATAACAGGTGATCTTTGATGGTGTTGCTGACCGGCGGAGCAGTCGTGTAGAACGCGCCCTGATCGGGGCGATCCGTCGGATTCTTGATGTAGTTGTAAGTGCCGGTGAAGCTGTTCTTGGAATTCAGGTAATAGTCGGTCTTGAACACGAACTGATCCCGGAACTCGTTGGAGCGCGCATTGAAACGGTAGCCCGTAGTGTTCAGACCGTCGCCCACTCCGGTGGCGTTCGCGCCTGGAAGTTGCGCGATCATCGCCTTCACCGTGGCGTCCGCTGTGAAGTTGCGCACGCTGGACAGCGGTTTCTTGAAGATGTTTCCTGCCGCATCGCGATACGTGACGATGCCGTTGCGCGCGTCATCGGTCAATACCGTGCGCAGCCGGCTGGACTGCTGCTTGTTGCGGTAGAACTCGGGATTCGCGTAGAAAAACAGCTTGTCCTTGATGATGTGGCCGCCCAGTGAGCCGCCCACCTGATTGAGGTCGAGGAAGGTGCGCTTCACGCCGGCCTGATTGTTGAACCAGTCGTTGGCAGCCAGCGCGCTATTGCGGTTGAACCAGTACAGCGCGCCATGATAGGTGTTCGAACCCGACTTCGTAGAGAGCACCATTTGCGAGGCGCCGCCGCCGATCGAGGCGCCGGCATTCGACGTAGAAACCGTAATCTCCGCCACCTGATCGATGGTGGTGCGCATCGGCGCATAATCCAGATCGTTGGTGCGGATGAAGTTGTCCTGAATGTTGATGCCGTCCAGGGTCACGTTGGAGAAGGAACTGCGCAGCCCGTTGACCGAAGAGACGGCTCCGTTATTGGTCACGCCCGCCTGGGTCAGGAACAGCGTGCTTACCTGGCGGCCTAGCACCGGGAGATTCTGCACCTGGCTCGCCGTAATCGTCGAGCTCACCTCGGCGTTGGTCAACTGCACGGCTTGCGTATCGGCTGAGACGTCCACGCTGGTAATCGCCGATTGCACTTCCAGCTTGATCGGGGGCAATCCCGTCTCCTGGATGGGGGCGATCTTTACCTGCCGTACCGCGGTTTTGTTAAAGCCCTTGGACTCCACCACCACGTCGTACGTGTCCGGACGGACAGCGATGAAGGAAAACAGGCCGGCTTCGTTGGTAGTCCCAGTGAGGACTGGCTCTTTACCGCCGGGAACGTAGACGTTTACCGTGGCTCCGGGAATAGAAGCTCCGGTCGGATCCACGACACTGCCGCTCAAACGGCCCGCAACCTGGGCACTCAACGTACCGGCGGCAAACAGGGCCGTAAGGAATAGAACTGACGATCGGACACGCAACATGACTATATGACTCCCTTCATGACTTGACTAACCTCAACCACCAGTAAACTGGTGCCGGAAAATCGAAGTGCCGGCGACCGTTAACCGTGGTGAATAATTTCGGACTTTGGGATCACTATAACTTGCTGCACGGGAAAATACAAGGAAGGTTGTGTAAATGGGGTAAATTACGACGGGTTTTGGGAGTTAACTCAACAGGTAAACTGTCGAATTCCCCACCGTTTTACTTACTGACTGAGCAGCGAGATAACCGCTCCGAACGGCGCCCTCCATGGTCGCGGGCCAGCCATTCCTGGTCCAGTCTCCCGCCATGTGAAGATTGGGAATGGCACATCCAGTGCCGGGGCGCAGACTTTCGGTCTCTGGCGCCGCTGAGAAGGTAGCGCGCTGCTCCTTTACTACGTGAGCCTTAAGCAGCGTAGCCTCTTTGACGCGCGGGAAGAACAGGCGCAGGTCGCCGATCGCAAGGTCGATGATTTCCTTGCGCGAGAGCGGTGTCAGATCGCGCGAGGCGCTGACCACTAGCTGCAGATACCGTCCACTGTCTTTGTTAAACATCCATTGCATCGTACGGTCGAGTAATGTGGCGTGCGGCAGGGTAGTAACTTCCCTGTCAAACCAGAGATGCACACCTGTGATAGGTGAATGCTGTAAGTCGGGCGCCGGCAATCCGAGCCCGGGCAGCTTTTCGAAAGGCAAGGCGCAAATGTACTGATCGGCTGTAACCAGTTGACCGTCAATTACGAAGCCGTCTGTGGCGATGCGCTCTACGGGCGCGCGGAAATGCATGCGGACATTCGGCATGCCGCGCCACGCATCGGCGGTGTACAGGTCTCCCAGCGGGACTTTGGGAATCCCCATCTCGTATCCGTTGGCAGTGCGCAAAAAGCCCAGCCAGAAGACCTGAAAGCCGTGCACGGCCGCCATACGGTCCAGATCTTCGTTGATGGCGCTGACCAGCACCTGCCGCCAGAAGCGATCGATGGCGTGGGGCGTCTGGCGTTTTTGCAGCAGCCAGTCGAGCATGCTGATGCGGTCGAGGTCTTTGCGCTTGGTGCGTTCACGGCGCAGGGCGAGTAGGGCGCGGCCTATGGCGACCTTGTCGCCGGTGCTGAAACACTTCATCGAGAGGAACGATTCCGTAAAGTGCAGCGGCGCGGGCAAGCGTCCGCGCTTCATTACGGAGATGCGCCCGCCTGGTTCGATGAAGTAGAACTCGCGGAAGAATTGTATGCGGTCGCGCACCCCCATGCGCTCGTAGAAGTTCAGCAGATTGGTGCAGCAGCGCAGGAGGACGTGCTGGCAATTATCAATGGTTTCAGCAACTTCCTCGCCTCCAGCGGGCACCGCGTAGGACGTGGCGCGGCCGCCCAGGAAGGCGCGGGACTCGTAGAGATCGACCTCCCAGCCGTCGCGCCCCAAGGCCGCAGCCGCGGCCAGACCCGCCAATCCTCCACCGGCAATCAGTACTTTGGCCATTTATGTCAGTATCGTACGTCGGTATCGTGCGTCGGTATGTGGTTAGACGCCGGACCACGCTTTTGGTGGGCAAAAAGAAAAGGAATAAACCGGCATCCTCAAACGTCTAAATGACTTGAAGCCCATTTGCATGCCTCGACTTTTGCAGTTGATCCCCTCACGTGGGGGTATGTGGAGGATTCCCACAAAAAAGTCAAAAATGTC
>JBDTPR010000250.1:0-8776 GCA_039932635.1 Candidatus Solibacter sp. | reverse complement strand
GCATGCGCGCCTCGCTGCCATTCAACTCCAGCAGCGAAAGGTCGTAGATGTGCACGCGCACCAGCGGCAGTTCCACCGCGATGTTCTGGCGCGCCAGCTCATAGGATCGCCGGCCATCCACCTTCTTCGCGGAAACCGCGGGCGGGCGCTGATCGATCTCGCCGCGAAATGCCTCCATCGCGGCCTCCAGTTGCGCGCAGGAAAGCTGCACGTCCATCTTCTCGCTGGTGGGTTCGCTGGCGCGGTCATAGCTGCTGGTGGACCAGCCGAATTGCACGCGCCCCTCGTAGATTTTGTCGCTCTTCACGTAGAACTGCGCCAGGCGCGTGGCCCGCTCGATCACCAGCGGCAGCACGCCGGTGGCGATCGGGTCGAGCGTTCCCAGGTGGCCGACTCTCTTCGTGCGCGCGATACGCCGCACCTTACCGACCACATCGTGCGAGGTCCAGCCTTCGGGCTTGTCGATTACGATAACTCCGTCCAAGTTTTTCCTTTGCGGCGTTGGCTCTACCGCCTCACGGTTCGCGTTTGCGCGCCGTGCAGAGATAGCCAAGTGTGAAATTCCGGTCCCGGTCGAGGGAGTCCAGCAGCGGCAGAATCAGCGCCGGAGGGACCAGCAGAATCGCGGCCGGAACAAACAGAAGCCAGCGAACGCCTCCTGTGAAGAATTGTAGCCCGTTCAGCAGGCGCCGGGCCAGCAATCGGAAATAGCCGCCCGCGGCATTCATGGCGCGCACCTCGAAGCCCGCTTGCTCCAGCAGGTACGCGAGGCCATAACGCGTGTAGCGGAAATAATCGTGCGGCGCCTGGTGGACCTCCCACTCGTGCGGCGCGGCGATCAGTAGCAGGCCGCCGGGCACCAGTGAGCGGCCGATCTCGGCAAGCGCCTTGCCAGGTTCGCGCAAATGCTCGATGGTGACGATGTGGACCGCCGCATCGAACGTGCCCGCGCGGAACGGCAACGCCGTGAGATCGGCGAGCGCGTCCACTTTGCTGTAATCCCAAGTAGCGTCGCCCACCGCCAGGTCCACGCCGCAATAGCGCTGCCGAACGAAGTGATGGCGGTACTGGCCCTCGCCGGAACCAGCATCGAGCATCCGCGCGCCCACCGGCAGAGCGGCCGCAAACGCAGCGACGGCATCGGCGATCTCCGTCTCGAAATGCAGAATGTGTCTGCGCAGCCAACGCGGCAGGCGATACGCGATACCCGTGTAACTCACCGCGCCCCCGATCGCGAGGGATTGCTGGAACCTATGGCTTCACCGCAGAGACGCAAAGACGCAGAGGAAAACGCAGAGAAAAACGAATCAGGTGACACGCGGCAGAGTCGCGCGCAAGGCCAGGCGATACCGCCGGTCTTCTCTGCGCTTATCTCTGCGTCTTTGCGTCTCTGCGGTGAAAAAAACGGCTTCATCTAGGCCGAGCCTCAATCATCACGCTGGACCCAGCCCCGGCAGCGGCCTCGGCCACCGCGAACGGCAGCGACGCCACCACCAGCGCGAAGTACGTAAGATCTTTCGCCAACCGCGCGCCCCCCGACTCCTCCACGCGCCGTACGCGCCGCGCCATCGGATCCAGCCCGGGTGCCAGCGAGCTCGCCAGCCCCGCCGGATTATCGCGCAGCGAGAAGAACTTCCGGCGCAGCACTTCGAAGCCCGCCCTCTCCAGCATCTTCTCCAGATCGCCACTGCGGAAATTCGTCAGGTGGCGCGGAATGTCGGCCCCGTTCCACGCGCTGCCCAGCATACGCGCCTGCCACGACGCCGCGTTCGGCACCTGCACCACCAGGCGGCCATCCTTCGCAAGCAGTTCGCGCGCGGCCGCCAGATAGGCGTGCGGATCGTAGAGGTGCTCCATCACGTGAAACATGGTGAGCCCTTTGAAACTGCCGGGGCGCAGCGGAGCGCTCAAAAGATCCGCGGCCATCGCGGGCACCAGCTGCCGCCGCCACGCGATGCCCGCAGCCTCGCGCGAATTATCCAGCCCCGCCACGCGCACGCCGCGCTCGCGCATCATACCCAGAAACAGCCCGCCGCCGCAGCCCACATCGAGCAGCGCACCCGACGCCGTGGACCTCGCCAGCGCCTGCGTCACGAACTGAACGTGATCGCGTAACACCAGTCGCCGGTAGGCTTCCTCCATGCGGCTCGCCGTGCTCTCATCGGGTGCGAACCAGTAGTTGTCGGGATAGTATTGCCCCAACTCCTCGGGTGTGGGAGTGGGGTCCAGTCGCAGCAGGCCGCACTGGTTACAGGCCACCACCGAGAACTGCCGGCCGGTGGTGTGATACAGCCGGTCCGACCCGTGGAACTGCGCCGTGGCCTGCGCGCAGCCGCACATCAGGCAGTCGCTCATGCCACCTCCGAGAGACTGAGACGGTGCGCAAGCAGCAGGCGCCGGATCTCCGATGGCGTCAAGCGGCTCAAGCGGCGGATTGCGGCGCGCTTCCGCAGCATGCGCGGCAGCAGTCGCAGGGCCGCGAGGTCGCCATGCGCCAGCGCTTTCAAGATCGTCAGCTTGCCGCCGAGCCCCGGGAAATGCACCGTGTCGCCGCGATTGCCGCCTGCCAGCATCGCCCCTCCAACCAAACGGATCGCGTAGTAGAACGGATTCAACGCCAGCAGACTCCAGGGGAAAAGCTTCGCGGCCAGCAGCACGCGATTGCGTTCGATCAGGTGCAGCCGCCAGCCTGAATCCTTGCCCAGCGTGGCCCCGCGATGATGGTGCACCACGGCGCGCGGCGCATACATGCACAGCCACCCCGCGATGCGCGCGCGCAGTCCGAGTTCGGCATCGTCGCCGTAGGCGAAGAAGTCCTCGTCGAAGCCGCCGATCTCGTCGAGCATCGCCTTGCGGTACATGGCCGCGCAGCCATCCGGCCACAGGACTTCTTCCTGACGGTCGAATTGTCCGCGGTCCACCATGCCGGTGCCCCGCCCGCGATTCTGACCGTCGGGGAACATCAGGTGGCCGGCCTTATCGATGCGTGTGGGGTCCTCCCAGACTAGGACCTTGCTGGCAGCCATGCCGATTTGCGGACCCGACTCGCAGGCGTGTTGCAACTCCGCGAGCCAGTCTGGTTCGGCTTCGGCGTCGTTGTTGAGCAGCGCGATGAATTCACCGCGCGCTGCGGCGATGCCCTGATTGTTGGCCGCGCAGAAGCCCCGATTCTCGGCATTGCGAATCACCCGCGCGCGGAATTCACGCTCCGCCATATCCGCCGAGCCGTCGCTGGAACCGTTGTCCACCACGATGCTCTCGAAGTCGACGTTCCGCTGCCGCGCCAGCGAGGTCAGGCAGGCGCGCAACAGTTCCTTCCGGTTCCAGTTCACCACGACGACGGAGATCAACTGTTTATGCTATCAGGCGTTCGAGCGGTAAGGGGAAAACCGGCGCTGGGAGTTTTTCCGGGCGCAGCCCGTATGCCTTGTTATATTATGAGTTTAGAGGCAGGGAATCTCCCCTATGACACCCGTTGGCGAGACGTTGCGCCGTGAAAGGCTGAAGCGCAATCTCGATCTCGAGGAGATTTCCCGCGAGTTGAAGATCTCCGCGCGATTCCTCAAGGCAATCGAAGACGACCAGTACGACAAGCTCCCCGGTGGTGTCTTCGCCAAGAGTTTCGTGCGCCAGTACGCCCGATTATTGGGCCTGGACGAAGAGCAGATCGCCGGCCAGGTGCAGCAATCCATCGCGCCGGTACCGGAATTCGCGCAGCTGCCGGATCGCGAAAAGCCCGGCGGCTTCGCTCCCATTTCGGTGCCCAAGGTGGATGAATGGCAGACCGTCGGAGACCGTCGATTCCATTGGTCCGGTTGGCTTTCCGCCCTCGGCCTGGTCGCCGTCATGCTGATCTGCTCCGCGGTTTACACCTGGATGCAGCATCCCAAATTGGCTTTGTTCGGTCTGGGTACCCCGGCCCAGACGACTAGCGCGCAGCCGACTCCCGCACCTGTCGTGCCTGCTCCGGCGCCGGTCCAAACTCCGCCCCCGCCACAGCCCACAACGGAACAGCCCGCCAGCCAGCCGCCCAGTCAGGTGGCCAATGCGACCGAACCACCCGCGCCTGCGCCAGAGACTAAGCCCCCGGAAGCACGTAAGAACGAAGCCAATTTGGCCGACCCAAAGCCAATTCCGGCGCCCGTGGTGACCCGTTCGATTGCTCCCGGTGACGTCACCCTGAGAGTCACCATCACCGCCGAGGAGGCCGTCTGGGTGCTGGCCCGCGCCGATGGCAAGTACGCCTTTTCGGCCACCATGGATGCCAACAGCACCCGTACCGTGGAAGCCAGCAAGGACATAACCCTGCGCCTGGGAAACGCGGGCGGCGTGACGATCTCGTTGAACGGTAAGCCGATTGGTCCCGCTGGACCCAAGGGCCAGGTGCGAACGCTTCAGTTCACCTCTGGCGGTTTCCAGATCGTGCCGGCCAAGCCGCCTTCGGCGGCCCCCGAAGCGGCCGCAGTGCGTCTCTGACGCAGCGCGGCTCGCTGCCGCTTACGTTCCAGTGTCAGCAACTCCCGGCGCCGGCGATTCTTCACGCTCTCGTCCACCATGTGCCAGAACTTCGAGAAATAGACCACAGCGGAAGCCAGCGCAAAAAAGACCACGCCCCACATCAGGATCCCGCCGATGGGCTTCAATTCCGGGTGCCGCGCGCTGGGCAGCAGGACCGCGATGGCTACCACCTGGCAGAACATCTTGGTCTTCCCCAGATCGTTCGCCTTGATCGTGTACCCTTCGGCGGCGGCGATACTTCGCAGGCCGGACACGGCAAATTCGCGACCGATTATCAGGATGGCCATCCACCCCGGCAGCGTCCGGATCTGCACCATTGAGATGAGTGCCGCGGAAATCAGCAACTTATCGGCGATGGGGTCGAGCAGCGTGCCGATTGTCGTGACCTGCTTCCAGCGCCGCGCCAGGTATCCATCCACCAGGTCGGTGCCAGCGGCTACCAGGAAGATCGCCAGCGACAACCAGTCGTTGGTGATGCGCAGGCCTCCAATCTGATAGACGGCGGACTCCTGCACCAGCGCAGCTACGAGGAGCGGCACGAAGAAGATCCGGAGAATCGTCAGCGCGTTCGGAAGATTCATCGCCCAAACCAACTATAACAAGAGTGTGACGGGTGGTTTAGCTTTTTGCAGCGCCGTCTTATACTGTTATTTCGCCCATGAATATCACGCGCCGCCATTTTTTCTTCGGTAGTTTAGCTCTGCCCGTCCTCGCCGCCGATAAGCCGCTGGGAGAGACGCCCAACGTCCTGCTCATCCTGGTGGAAGGCCTCCCGGCGTTTGCGTTGGGATGTTACGGCGCCACCGAAGTGCGCACGCCGGGCATCGATCGCCTGGCCAAGACGGGCACCCGCTTCCTGAATCACTATGCCGCGTCGCCCGTCGCGGATAAAGCGCGCGCGGCGCTCTTCACCGGCCGTACCCCCATGCAGCCTAAGGATTCGGGCGAGGTTACTTTGGACAAGCTGCTGAGTGGAATCGGCTATGCGGTCGGCGCGACCTCGGGCGGCGCGGAAGCCCTGAAGTTCCTCGATTCCCAGGCGCCGGGCAAGCCTTTCCTGCTGACCGCGGGCTTCTCGCCCTATACTCATCTGCCTGAACCCGGCGAGTACGCGCAGACGAAACTCGACACTTTCGCGCAGGATCCCATCGCTCGCAATGCCGTCGGGGGCAAGGAATTCCTGGGGGCGAACCTGGTGGGCAATCTGCGCAGGGCGGCCGCGGCCACTACCGCGCTTGATGCCGAGATCGCCGCGCTGGTGGCCAAACTCACGCAGAAGAACCTGCTCAATCCCACGCTGATTATCCTCACCTCGCCCACCGGTTCGCTGTTTGGCCGCCATGGGTTGTGGGGCTCGGGCGATTCGTCCGACCCGGTCAATATGTACGAGGAGGTGGTGGCCACGCCGATGATCTGGAGTTGGCCCGGCCACATCGTCCCACTCGCCACAAGGCCCGAAATGATCAGCGCCTATGATCTCGTTCCGAGCATGTGCGATATCACCCCTGCCATTCTACCCGCGCGCAATTTATGCGGACGCAGCTATCTCTCGTTGGCCGCCGGCAAGCCGCTGCCCAAGAAAGACCCCTGGCGCGCCACGGTCTTCGCGCAGTTTGCCGACACCGCGATGGCACGCAGCGATCGTTACAAGGTGGTGTTGCGGAGTGACGGGAAGGGGCCGGGGGAACTCTATGACGACCGGTTGGATCCGCGGGAGAAAGTCAATCAGTACGACAATCCGCAGTTCATGACCGTGAAGAATACGCTGTCGGTGGAATTGGGGAAGTGGAAGAAAACCTATTCGGCGTAGGTGGACCAGGCAGGCGAGTGATTGCCGCTCGCCTGCTGGTTCCCCACCTGCCCGGTTGATGCCAGCTTACTTTTTGGGAGTGTAGCCTTCCAGCTTGTGGTTGTGGTCCTTATAGTAGGTGCCCGCGTCGTTCAGATTCTTCGCCATCTCCACCTTATCGGTCACCATTTTGCCGTGGCAGAAGGTGCAGGCCTTCTTTTCATTCTTGGCGTACTCCGGCTTGCCGTAGGTGGCAGTGGTGCAGACAAGGAATCCGGTAGTGAGGATCACTGTCGGCAGGACGAGTTTCAGTGCGCTCATGGTAAATCTCCTCTTTTGGTACCAAACCCGGACCAAACCGCGTCCGGGATCTCAATATCCTAAGCCAATTATAGGTCAGCGAGGTGGATTGCAACGCCCTGTGGAAATTAATACTGGTTCATGGTAGCCGCATTCAGAAGTTGGCGTCGCCATCCAGGCTGCGCCACAGATACCAACTAGCCACGGAGCAGTATGGCCGCCAGGATTGCGCCAGCCGCTCCATCTCGGCTGGAGTAGGCAACTCCTCCAGATTGTAGGCTTTGCGCATGGCGGCGCGGATTCCCAGGTCGCCCGTGGGCAGCACGTCGTTGCGGCGCAGGGCGAACATGAGAAACATCTGGGCGGTCCACGGGCCGATGCCTTTGACCTGCGTCAGGCACTCGATCACGGCGGCGTCGGGGAGGTCGGACAGCCGCTCGAAAATCACCTTGCCATCGCGGGTGTGGCGCGCCAAGTCCCGGATATAGGCGGTCTTAGCGGTGGAAAGTCCGAGCGACCGCATGCGCGAGGGCCGAAGCTTCAGAATCGTCTCGGGAGTCACCGTCGCTTTCACCGCGGCCGACAACCTGCCGTAGATCACCTTTGCCACCTTGCCACTTAGCTGCTGGTAAACGATAGACCGGACCAGGCTTTCGAAATTTGGCTGGCCGTATATCATGCCATAAGGCCCAACCCGTTCGATAATAGCGGAGAGCACAGGATCGTTGGTGCGGAGGTGGTGAATGGCTTTCTTCATGGTGAAACAGCTGGTGAAACAGCGGCGCCCCGCGGCGCGTCCACCCTATTGTACAGGGATGCGAATACCAATTCTTACCGCCATAACGGTCGGCAGCCTTCTGCTCGCGCAGGAGCCCACCACTATCAAAGTCGATGTCGACGTGGTCAACGTTCTGGCCAGCGTGCGCGATAAAAAGGGGGCACTGATCCCCAACCTAGAGAAACAGGATTTCACCGTCCTGGAAGACGGCAAGCCGCAGATTATAAAGTACTTCACTCGCGAATCCGATCTTCCGCTAACGATCGGAATGCTGGTGGACGTGAGCGGCAGCCAGGCCAACCTGATCGGCGTGGAGCGCAGCGCCGCATCGCAGTTCTTCCGCGAGGTGCTGCGCAAGAAGGATCTCGCCTTCTTGATCAGCTTCGCCGAAGAGACCGAACTGCTGCAGGATTACACCGGTAGCGGCAAATTGTTGACCGACGGGCTGAGTCAGTTGCGACCATCGTCCGCGGTGACCGGTATCCATCCCGGTCCGGTGCCGACGATGGGCGGGCCGCGCGGCACCGTGCTGTACGACGCGATTTATCTGGCAGCTAACGAGAAATTGAAGGGCGAAGTGGGCCGCAAGGTGATCGTGGTGATTACCGACGGCGTGGATATGGGCAGCCGGTTGACGCGCAACCAGGCGATCGAGGCGGCGCAGAAGTCCGACGCGGTGATTTACAGTATTCTCTACCAGGACTTTCGCGCCTACGGGCCATTTGGCATGGGGGGCGGCGGCGGCGAAGGCGAACTCCAGAAAATGAGCGAGGAAACCGGCGGCCGGGTTTACAAGGTGGACCGGAAACACACCCTGGAGCAGGTCTTCAAGGAATTGCAGGACGAAATGCGCAGCCAGTACTCCATCGCCTATACGCCGACCAACGAGGTCAAGGACGGCGGCTATCGTAAGGTGGAAATCAAGTTGGGTAATAAGGACTTGAAGGCGCAGGCTCGTAAGGGCTATTACGCCATCAAAACGGATACCCGATAGCGATGGGTTACGCCTTCCGGGCGGCCACGGCGGGCCGGTTGGCGAAATAGGTTGCCAGCACGTCCTTGAGCGAAGGCATCGGCGCCAGTCCCACGCGCTCCATCTTGGCGTTGGAAAGGGCGGAGTACTTGGGCCGGCGCGCCGGAGTGCGGTATTCGCGTTCGTTGGTGGCGAGCAGGACCGGGTTGAGGCCGGCCGCGTCGAAAATCAGGCGGGCGAACTGGAACCATGATGTCGGCGTGCCTCCGCCGATGTGGAACAGGCCCGAAAAATTACGTTCTACCAGGTCGATGGTGCGGGACGCCAGCAGGGGCGCAAAGGTCGGCGACGCGACGTGGTCTTCCACCACGCGAATCGGATTGGGGGAAGCGGCCAGCCTGAGCATCAACTCCACGAA
>JBDTPR010000249.1:0-8778 GCA_039932635.1 Candidatus Solibacter sp. | reverse complement strand
TCGGAGCGGGAACGTCACAGTCCGTCGGGCTGGAAGGGATGGCGCAACCTACCGCGAACATCTCGGGTGATCTTGATGTTGCCCGCGCGTGCGGGCGTTAGTCGAATTTGTGGTGGCCTATATGATCGCCGTTTTGAACCCGGCGACGTAGTGTTGCTTCCCTCCTTCCTTACAGCGTCGGCATCCCGGAGTAAAGTTCTTACGCGGCTGAATACCCGGCCCGCACGTCCCCCTGTCCACGCTTCGGCACCGCCCTTACGGGCGGCTCCGCAGGACTCGGGGCCGTCGTGGGTCGCTAACCCTTCAACGTATGACTCTTTCATTCACTACACCATGCCGGTTTTGACCGGCGCACAAGGACAAACCGATGAAGTTGACACTGGATCATACCCAGCGGCTGAACCTGCACGCGCTACTGGGCGCGCAACGGGCAGACGTGGGTTCCATTCGCGCGATCTGGGCAATGCAGGACAGGATTGCGTTGGGCACCGATGAGGAAAAAGCACTCGAACTGAAGCGCGAAATGGCGGCTGGCCAGGAGCGCGTGGTGTGGAATGCCGCGCTCTCTTTGCCAGGAAAGGAGTTCGAGTTCTCCGGCCCGGAAACCGCCCGGATCCGGAGTGCGCTGCAGACGTGTGAATCCTACGCCGCGGGTGGTGACCGGCGCTGGCTGCAGCCTCGCATAGAGGTACTATTCCCGACTGACTTGGCTGAGGGGTGACAGGCTTTGGCTTTTAATACGCCGAAATCCCAACAGCGCATCCCGTCAGCGGCCAGTCTCCATTGATCAACCACAACCTCGGGCCGTGCGCGCCGCCACTATCTGATGGGCCCCTACTACGGAACCTGGCCGTGGCTGCGGGAGTTCGTGAACGTCAACCGCCTCGGGCTTCCAGTCATCAAGCTCTGGGCCTACGACCATCTCTGCCTGTTCAGATGGCCAGTCCCGCTGCCCACGACCGACGACCGCTCCTTCATCTACTGATCACCTATGGAAACCCTCCAAACCCGCCTCAACGAGGTGGCCCGCATCGCAGTGCGCCTCGAACAAGAAACCGGCTGCCCCACCCAATTGCTGATTGCCCAGTGGGCAACTGAATCCCAGTGGCGGGGCTACGGGGCCCACGGTCAAAAAACGGGGCCCACGGTCAAAAGGTTAGCCGTAATCCTAATTGCAGTTGACGCATCGCCCCCGCGCCTGTAATCTGGCCGAAGGTGGAGGACGTCAGGGTGGCATTGGGGTTGTTGAGATTCACCAGGTTGAAGAAGTTGGTGAACTCGGCGCGGAACTGCAGCTTCACGTGTTCACGGACGTCGAAGCTGCGGAAGAGGGCCATATCGACGTTCTTGTTTCCCGGGCCGATCATGAGATTTCGCGCCGATGTACCAGCTGTGCCGATGGGGTTGGCGGCGAAGGCAGAGGTATTGAACCACTGGGCCAGCACCTGGGCGCGCGGTCGGTTGGGGTCCAGGAAGGGATTGCCCACCAGGTTGGCGCGGTCGTTGCTCACGCCGTCGTAGTTGTTGTCCTTCCCGGAGGTCACGCTGAACGGGAGGCCGCTGGTGAAGGTCACGATGGGCGAGAGCGTCCAGCCGTTCGCCAGGTTGCGCAGCAGCGGAGAAGTTCCGCGGTAGTAGCTGAGGTTCAAGATCACCGCGCCCACGAAGTTCTGGCGCTGGTCGTAATCCGAGAGGCCGCGCTCCAGAGCGATATTGTTCGCGTCTTGAGCACCGCCGTTGGTGGTCTGCCCGTCCAGTTCCGCGCTGGCCAGCGACTTGCTCCGCGTGTAGAAGGCGGTGAGGCTGACGTGTTTGCTCATAGCTTTGGTGGCTTTCAATTGCAGCGCGTGATAAGCGGCCGTGGCGTTCGACGACATCATGTTCACGGTGGAGAGGACGCCGTTCCCGTATGGCCGGCGACTGTTGTAATTGGAGGAAGTTGCGGTGCTGCCATACACCGGATAATTCACGTCGGGCGAGAAAGCCAGATGATGGGACAACGTTCCCACATAGCCGGCCGACAGGGTCAGCCCTTTGGCCACCTGCCGCTGAATCGTGAGATTGAACTGATAGCTGAACGGCCACTGGAAGTCGAGCGCGATGGGGAGGAGTCCCGACGGCGAGATGAAGCGCGCCGTGGAGGGCGTGTAAACGTAAGGGTACGGGGAAATGCCGCCGGGGAAACTCGCATAAACGTGCGTGAAGGACGCAACGTTAGTGAATTGTGCGCGGACCGCGAAGGGCTGAGAGTTCTCCACGGTGCCCCAGCCATTGCCGGAGACGCTGCCATAGAAGATGCCGGCGCCACCGCGGATGGCGGTCTTGCCGTCGCCAAATGGATCCCAGGCGAAGCCGATGCGGGGAGCGAGGTGGCGCCAGCGCGTGGGGATGACGCCGCGTGTGAGGCCGGCGTCGCCCACCACCAGGATTCCGAGCGGGGCGCCGGGGATGGTTGTGGATTGCTTGCCCGGAACCCAGGTTTGCAAACGATTTTGCGGATCGGTGGGCGGGGTCTGCACGTCCCAGCGCATTCCCAGGTTCAGCGTGAGACGCGGGTGCACCTTAAAATCGTCCTGGACGAAGAGGCCGCCCATCCAGAAGTTGAAGAGCGCGTCTTCGGGTGCATCCTGGTTCATGGTCACCGGCAGACCGAGCAGGAAGTCGCCGAAGCCGTCACCCTGATTAGTCTTCGGGCCGGTTTTCGCTCCGGTGAAACTGAAAGTGCCGTAATTGTTGAGCAGCGTCTGCTGAATGTCCTTCGCCAGCGAGAAATCCGCGCCAAAGCGGATGGAGTGGTGGCCGTGCGTGAAGCTGGCCACGTCGCGCAGTGCGTAGACGTTATCTCCGGCGACGGGCCCGGCGATGGATTGGCCAAGCGTAAAGTATCCGGTCACGGTGATATTCGGCAGGCTGGGCGTTCCTTGCGGCAGGAAATCGGAGCCCAGGTCGTGCAGGGACATGGCGGGGAGGTTGACCCGGCCGCCGAAGTAGCGGGTGTAGTTGATCCAGGCCTGGTTTACCAAATTCGTGGAGACGGTGGAAGTGAAGTTGGCGCTCAGATTCTGCTGCCGCCAGTTGAAGTTCTGGGTGGACCAGGGAAGATTGCCGCCGGCAAGCACGGAATTGGTTCCCGCCGTCGTGAAATAGCTCACCGTGAGGCGCTGCGTATCGGAAAAATTCTGGTCCGCCTTCACCAGAAATTCGTCGGAATTGTAAGGGCTCGGGACTTGCCCCTGGAAGGTGCTGTTGGACTGGTTGGCGGCCGGAATATACTTGTTGATAATGTTGACCGCCGTGGGGTCGAAGCGCGATACCGGAATCTTGTTGCCGGGAAATGCAACGCCCGAAAGCGGATCCACGATCGCCTTGGTAATCGCAGAAAAATCTCCGCTGCTCTGGGCGCTGCTGGGCACTACCGCGGAACTCATAAACGTGGTCGTGTTCTGCCGCAGGCCGGAGTAGGAGCCAAAGAAAAATGTCTTATTTTTCACCACCGGCCCACCCAGCGTGCCGCCGAACTGATTGCGATGCAGCGGCGGCTTTGTCAATGCATTCCAGGTATTGGCGTTGAGCGCCGTGTTGCGTAGGAATTCGAAGGCGGAGCCGTGAAACTGGTTGGTTCCGGACTTGGTCACCACGTTGATCACACCGTTCCCGAAGCGACCGTACTCAGCGCTGTAGTTGTTGGTGTCCACGCGAAACTCCGCGATGGCATCGGGATTCGGCGGCACGTTACCGGTGTTCCGCAGTGAAGACATGTTCTGCCCTCCGTCCAGGAAATAGTTCACCGAGCCCATGGTGGCGTCCGAACCGCCGTTGATGAAGGTCCTTTGGGCCGGGAACCCAAGCGTGATTGCCTGCGTGGTGTACTGCACTCCGGGCACGAGACTGAGGAGAGAGTAAACGCTGCGGTTGACCAGCGGGAGGGCGTTGATCTGCGCGCTCTCCACCGTCTGGCCGACGCTGGACTCGGTCGTATTGACGGCCGCCGCCGCCGCTTCTATGGTGACAGTGGACGTAGCCTCGCCGACCTGCAGCATGGCGTCGACCCGCGCAAATTGGCCCACTTGCAGGCCAGTTCCATTGCGGCGGAAAGTCTGGAATCCCTTGGCCGAAACTGCGATGGAGTATGTGCCCGGGGGCAGAAATTCGATGCGATACTCGCCCTCGCCGCTGCTGGTTACAGTGCGCGTCAGATTGGTGTCCGCGTTGGTAGCGGTGACCTGGGCGCCGGAGATTGCGCCGCGTTGCGCATCGACCACAGTGCCGACAAACGAGCCCGTGACCTGCTGTCCCGAGGCGGTCAGACAGAGAATCGCACCGGCAAGGCCGATCCTGAAAAGTAAACCAAACAGCCGACTTTGTGTTTGCATTGGCTTTACCCTAACCTTGAATTCTTTCCGGCCGCCAGCGGACGGCTACTACCGGCGGTGTGGCAGCCTTCGCAGGAGCCATCCGTCGATACTCAACAACACACAAGAATCACCGATTGCGGCGTTCAGAAAGATCACCCCAGGATAGGCATTGAACGAGGCCTATCCTTCCAGAAGCGTCTTCGGACTGAAGCATTTTCGGAAACATTTGCAATCGTATCACCAGATAAACATTCCGTCAATAGTGAAGATATTCAGCCATTACTCGCAATTTTGACTAGTTTTTCCCTCTTGACGCCCAAGTAAAATAGAGCAAAAATAGGAAACGCTTGCGAAAAACTCCGATTACGATTAAGGACGTGGCGCGCGAATCGGGCGTCAACATCTCCACGGTATCCCGTGCGTTGAACGACACTTATGGCGTACACCCGGAAACCCGGGACATGGTCCTCAATGTGGCCGAGAGGCTGAATTACCGGCTGAACCGGGCGGCAAGCAGCTTGGTGACCGGCCGGTCGCATACCTTGGCGCTGATTGTCGCCGACATTCGCAATCCATATTTTGCCGAGTTGGCGCGCGGTGCCGAAGACGCGGCGCGAGCAGGTGGGTGCGACCTCGTGCTCTGCAACTCGGACTTGAGCGGCGACAAGCAGATGGAGTATCTGCGCTCGTTATTGGAAAAGCGGGTGGACGGGATCCTGATGAATTCAGTCGCCGAGTTCACGCGATCGCAGCAGGAACGACTGGAGGCCGCGGGTGTGCCGATTGTGCTGCTCAATCAATCGGCGGCGCGCCGGTCGTTCTCGACGGTTTCGGCAGACAACGTAGCGGGCGGCGGGCTGGCCGCGGAGTACCTGCTGCGGCTCGGGCATCGCCATATCGCACATCTGACCGGCCCGCGCCACCATGGCAACATGACGGATCGCGCGCGCGGATTTCTGCAGGCGTTGAAGGATTCAGGTAAGGATCCGCGGACGACGGTGTTGTATGGCGAGAATAGCTTTGAGGGCGGCCGGGCGCTCGTCCAAAAGCTGTTCGAGAAGACCCCTGGTGTGACTGCCATCTTCGCCGGCAACGACCTGATGGCGTTCGGCATGGTGCGGGCGATTCTCGATGCCGGACGCCGCGTGCCTGAAGATATATCGCTGATTGGCTTCGACAATCTGGAATTCGCCAGCGTGTTGCATCCGCCGCTGACGACCATTCACCAGCCGAAGTATGAAATCGGGCGGGCGGCGGCGGATATTCTGCTGCGACTAGCTCGCGATAAGAGCCGTTCGGCCCCAGAGCATCGCGTGCTCGGGGTGGAGTTAGTGGAGCGGCAATCCTGCCGGGAAATACGATGAATCCATTGAATGCAATCAATCGGCGTAAGTTTGTTCAGTCGGCGGGGATCTTGCTGGCAGGCGCACAACAGCTATTGGCGGAGACCAACCCCGAACCTGTCGCGGAGTGGATCAGGAATACGCGCACACTGATCGCCGAAGGGTACAACCCGCCTTTCTATCCCTCCTTCGATTACCAACCGGAGAAGGCCGTGCGGATCGCCAAGCAATTAAACGCCGATGCGATACGGTACCCGGCGGCGGCTTATTATGCGTTCTTCCCCAACAAGTCGGGCTATCCCGTACATCCCGAACTCAAGGGCGATCCGATGCGGACGACCCTGGAGTTGCTGCGCAAGGAAGGGCTGAAAGCCGTGGCATACCTTCCGTTGAACCACCCATTCATGGAAGTGACATCGAAGGATCCGCGTTTTTCCGGTTGGAGCAAGAAGTTTGCCGGCGGCACGTCGATGACTACGCCCCATTACGGGTTCAACGAATACTACGAAGGCTGTCTGAATTCGCCCGTGCGTGACATGATCAAGGCGCTGGTGCGAGAAGTGCTCGTGAATTATCCGTTCGACGTGATGTTCTTCGATGGTCCGTACCAGGGGATGCAGCACGCCAAGGACTATTGCCACTGCCACTACTGCGAAGAGGCGTACCGGAAAAAGTTTGGCAAAGGAGTGCCGAATCAAGAGGAGAAGTTGAGCCGCGAAGACGAGATTCAGTATACCCGCTGGATGGCGAACGACGTAGTAATTGCGTTTCTGGCTGAAATCAAACAGATGATCCAGCAGACGCGCGACGTGCCGGTCTTCTTCAACGACACGTCCATGTTGA
Source organism: Candidatus Solibacter sp. (assembly GCA_039932635.1). Taxonomy (GTDB): domain Bacteria; phylum Acidobacteriota; class Terriglobia; order Bryobacterales; family Bryobacteraceae; genus Solibacter. Next base: position 2,237 of record JBDTPR010000249.1, on the reverse strand, counting down.
GCAAGCGGGAATGGCGAAACCGGGCGATTCCGGTAGCCGACGGATTCATGTTCGAAGCGGCGGAAACGCCGGAAGAAAAGTTGTTCAACATGCAACTCGGCCAATCCACCGGCAAGGTGACGTGGACCTACGTAGGGACTCACACCGAGTACAACCGTGAGCACTTAAAGAGCGACCGCGTGCGTGGTTGGTTCAGTTATCCCGTAGAGAGCCAGGAACTGCTGATCGATGGCGCGACCGCCGTGACGGCCGGAGCCGGATTGCTTTACTGGGGCCTTTCGCGTTTCTTTTATCAGCCGAAAGGGCCGCTGGAGTACGAATCTGGCGGATATGTGAAAGAGGTTTTCGATTTTCAACAGAAGCACGACGCGCTCTTGCGCAGCGTGCGGAGCCGCCCGCAGGTGGGAATCCTGGTGGGCGATCAGACCATCGATTGGTACACGGGGAAGAAGTTCGTCTCCAAGGGATTCGACAATTCGTTCCACGGAGCGTACCAGGCGCTGAAGGCGAACAGCTTCGAATCGGAACCCTTTCTAGACTGGCAGATGACGCCTGAACGGCTGGCTCGCTATGAGATGCTCTACGTGCCGGCGGCGGCGTGCCTGAGCAATGCGCAATGCTCCATGCTGACTGATTATGTGCGCAATGGCGGCAATCTAGTGGCTACGCATGTGACGTCCGTGGCGGACGAGTATGGCCGGATGCGCAAGAATTTCGGGCTGGCTGACCTCTTCGGCGCCGACCTCGTGGATCCGGAGCCCGTGGAGGTTCCCGACCTCTATCTAAAACTGGCCGGCGGTGAGGAAATTCCACAAGATCCGCAGATCTTGCGTTTCCGCGCGCGCGGCAGCGAAGTGCTGGCTGAAACCATCGACCGTGGCCACCGGGCGAACCTGGGCCCGGCGATTGTGCGCCGCAAAGAAGGTAAGGGGACTGTACTATACATCGGATCTAGCCTGGAAGCCGTCTACGAAGAGACACGAATGAAGCGATTGCGGACGCTGTTCGGGGAACTGCTCGGGCCTTGGCTCGCACCACGGCGTTCGTATGACCTGGAGTATCAATCAGGCCTCATGCCGCACTATATGGCATCGCGCGATGTCATTCTGCTGCACATGTTGGCGAATACCGGCAACAAGAACAAACACCTCCGGATTCGCGAGGAGTTTCTGCCGCTGACGGACGTAAAGGTCAGGATCCGCGTTCCGCAGGGGCGAACCGTCCGGAGGGCGACCCTGCTGCGGGCCGGAACTGCCCTGCCTTCGGCGGCGCGTAACGGTTGGCTGGACGTCACCGTGCCGCGGGTGTTCATCCACGAAGCCGTGCAATTGGATCTTGCATGACGCCCTCGTCGCGCCGCTGGTTGATGATCGGCTTCGCCTTCTGGGCGACAGTGATCAACTACATGGACCGGCAGACGCTTTCGGTGGCCGCGCCAGTGCTGCGCGAGCAGTTCCACATGAGCAACACGCAGTATTCCCGCGTGGTGTTTGCTTTCATGTTGGCCTATACGATTTCCAACGGAGTCTCCGGATCGGTGATCGACCGGCTGGGGACCAAGTTGGGATATGCGCTGTGTATGGCGTGGTGGTCTATCGCGGCACTGCTGCACGCGTTCGCGAGCGGGGCGGTAAGCCTCGGGGCGGCACGTTTCCTGCTTGGGATCGGCGAGGCGGGGAACTGGCCCGGCGGAGTGAAGGTGGTGGCAGAGTGGTTTCCCGAGAGCGAGCGCGCGATGGCGTCGGGCATCTTCAACAGCGGGTCGGCCGTGGGCGCTATCCTGGCTCCGCCGGCCGTGGCGTACATCCTGTTGACTTTCGGATGGCCGACGGCGTTCGTCGCCGTGGGAGTAATGGGCTTTGTATGGCTGGCGTTCTGGTGGCCCGGTTACCGCACGCCCGCGAGTGCCCGGGACGAGGTGGTCGCACCGCCCGTGCCGGTGCGCCAGTTGTTGCGCTCGCGCTTTGTCGTGTGCCTGACGCTCTCAAAGGTCTTTATGGACCCGGTGTGGTACTTCTATACCTTCTGGTTCCCTGAATACCTGAAGAATGGCCGTCATTTCGATATGGCGGCGATCGGAAAATACTCCTGGATTCCGTTTCTCGTGGCAGGAGCAGGCAACTACGCGGGGGGCTGGATCTCCGGCAGTCTGTTGCGCCGCGGCTGGTCCGTGACTTCCGCGCGCAAGAGCGCCGTGACATTTTTCGCAATCCTGATGATGACGGCGATCCCGGCGG
>JBDTPR010000248.1:0-8795 GCA_039932635.1 Candidatus Solibacter sp. | reverse complement strand
CAACGGCACCGGGGGCGCCGCGGCGCTGGCCAATGCCAGTGTGGTTGTGGATCTCAGTAAGGCAACGGTAGATTCCGCGAGTCTCGGCCTCAAGGGCCTGAAGGCGATTGCGGGAACGGTGGGCGATACCGGCACGGACATCGGCACCGGGTCGAGCAACGGCACAACGGTGCAGGACATCGTAAGCGCCAGAGCCGGCAATTCCCAGGCAAAGAGCGGCTACGCTGCTTTCAATCTTTCCGGCCCCGGCTTCTCTGACAACTCCAAGATCTCGGTGTCTGCGAACCTCAGCGGCGTAAGCGATGCGAACACCCTTGCGACGGCGATCAACACCGCCATCGAGAGTGCCGGCAATGGCTCCACCCAGTCCGCTCAGGCTTTGAAGAGCGCCGGTGTCGTGGCCTCGGTCAATACAGATCAGTACGGTCACCAGCAGTTGGCGTTCAGCTCCTCCACCACTGCGTTCCAGGTACAGGCGGGCGACCAGATGGCCAATGCCTTGATGGGCAACTTCGCTTCTGCCGGCAGTGCGACGGGCAAAGCGGTCACCAGCACCGTAACCGGCGGAACCGCCGGCGTTTCCACCGCGAGTTTCAATCCGACCAACGTCTCCGTAGAGATCTCGGGAGGCGGGTTGGCGGGTCCGGTAAGTCTCAAACTCAATGCCGCCGATCTGACCGTAGGCACGGCAACCACAGACCTCATCAATCAGGTGAAGCAGAACAAGCAGTTGCAGGATGCCGGCTTCTCGGTTTCTTTGGGCACGAACAACAAGCTCGAGTTCTCTAACGCCAATGGCGACACGTTCAACGTCGCCTCCGCCGGCGATACCGCCAACGGCTTGGGCTTGGGAACTTTCGTCACCACGTCCGCCCTCAATGGCGCGTCAGCGTATAGCGACATCAGCGCGAGCAGCACTCTCGCTCAATCGGCGACCGGCAATGGCGTGGCCACACTCGGCTTCTCGCTGAACGGAGGCGCAACGGGCGGCGTCACGGCCGCCTCGGTGTCGGGTTCTGTCACCGGCACAGGCTACAATGGCGCTGGCGTTCCGAACGGGACTGTCGGCAATGCCGCGGGTGCTCTCGGCACCATGACTCTGTCCGTCAATGGCAACTCGGTCACCGTCGATTTCTCGAAAGATGCCAACAAGTCCGGTACGGAAACCGTCCAGAAGGCTGCTGATTTCATCAACAGCCAGATTCAGTCGCAGGCCGGCTATGGCAGCGATGTGAAGCTCGCGACGGTGGACAACGCTACCAAGACTATTAAACTGAGCGGCCCCGCCGATGGCGCCGGGACGATCAGCGCCACGGGTACGGCTGCCGGAGCTCTCGGTTTGACCGCCGCCACGGGCGCGACCTCTGTCGCCGCCAGCGGCAGCGCGGGCAATACGGTCTCAGTGAACCTCGCCGGCGGCAACGCCAGCGGAGCTGTGGCCACCGGAACCGTGGCAGCGCCTGCCACCATCGCCACCGGTACTAACACCTTGAAACTCAATATCGATGGTGTGGATATCACGGCGAATTTCAGCAACGACGTGAATGCTGCGGGCAAAGCCGCCGCGTTCACCAGCGGCACGCTTGGTGTGAGCGGAGCGGCCAGCACCGTGGACATCAGTTCGATTCAGGGTGGTAAAGCCGCCTTGAAAGGCGACGTGGTTGGCAGTTCGGGAGTGGACAGCACGCTGGCTCTTGCCGGTTACGCGGCTCAGAAAGCAGCAGTCACCGGCTCGTCGGCCGTCACCGGTTCGGGGGGTGTCAACGGCACCGCGGGTGTGAATCTGGCAGCCTACGCGGCTACCAAAGCCACGTCTACGGGCACGGCAATCGGCAGCGACGGCGCAGCCATGACCGCTCTCAGTCTGGCCAGTTTCGGAGCCACTGCGGCCAAAGCAACGGGCGCATCCCTGGGCAGTTCGGGCGCCACCCTGGTAGGCGCCGCCAGCAGTCTCAATGTTCCCCAGTACGGGGCCAAGGCAGCGACAACCACGGGCACCGTGGCGTTCGCCGCGACAGGCCTGGACTTCAGCGCTTTGGCGGCAACCCAGGCCTCCGTTACCGGAACATCGGTGACGGCTTCTGGCGCCGCGGACATGACCGGCGCGCTCTCGGGCCTCGGTACCAGCTTGACGATCACCGTCAATGATGGAGTTACCAACAAAACCCACAGCATCGACATTCACTCGGCGGCCAGTCTGGATGCCGTTGCAACCCTCATCAACAGCGACACTGGCGCCGGCGTGGGACTCAACGAAACCAGCGAAAAGATACACGCTACCGTCGTGAACGGAGCACTGAAGCTCACCAACAACTCCACCAATATGACGGCGGGCGCCGGTAACTCGATCCGCGTCGTCGCCAACACCGCCTCCGAGGCTCTCGGATTGTCCACAGCCGGGCAGGTTGTGGATACCGTAGCCACAGGCTCGGCTGCCAAGACCGTGGACGTGACCTACGACGGTGGGGCTCAAGCGCACATCGACATCAGCGCGATTACCACCAGTGCGGGCTTGCTCTCGGCACTCTCGACTGGCGCAGGGACCGCTACCCAGACCGCCGGCGGGACGATTACGCTGACCGGCACGTCCGCTACCAGCGCGACGGGGAAGGTCAATGTTGTTAACAACGCGGCGTCACAGGCACTAGGATTGACGTCGGTCGCCGACAACAACAATACCGGTGCGGACGCCAAGAAGTTGAAGGTGAACATTGATGGACGCGGCGACGTGGACATCGATATCAGCGGAGCTACTAATCTCACGGGCATCGCCACTGCGATCAACACCGCCGTGAACGCGGATGCGGCATACGCTGGCGGCAACTATGCGTCAGTGGCTTCCATCAGTGGCGGAGCTCTGCAAATTGCCAGCTATGTCAAGGGCACTTCGGGCTCGGTCGAGATCACTGACAGTGAAGTCTCGCAAGCTCTGAAACTCACCACGACCGGCACAACCACCGCCACGGGCGCGGATGCTTCGAAACTCCAGCTCAACATCGACGGACAGGGGCAGGTTGCCGTAGCCGTGGACAGCGGCATTACGGACTTGGCGTCCCTCGCGTTGAAAATCAACAATACGGTGAAATCCACCGTCGGAGCTACCAAGGCAACTCTCGCCGGGGATGTGACGGACGCTGCGGACATGACCGCGCTCGCCGCCCTTGACGGCGCGACAAATGGGGCCGCAGAAATTCTGCACATCACAATGGTTGGCTCCAATGGAGCATCAACTTTGAAGAACTTCAATCTTGATGCCACAACAAACCTGGCCGATGTGGCGGCCCTCATCAACGCTAACGGCACCGGGTTTGGCGCCGGTTCCGCGGTAGTCACAGGTGGCGGTACGATCCTCACTCTCAACAACACAACGGCGGCGGGTGCAGGTAACACCATTAGTGTCACCGGCAATGCTGCCGCGACGGCTGTCGGCCTGACGGGGGGCGTCTCTCTAAATACTGCCGGCCAATGGGGCGTAGTCGCGACCGCATCCGGCTCCGGCGCGGCGGGCGCCATCAAGCTGGAGAGCGGCGCGACGGGTGCAACGGCAGGCACGATCTCGGTCATCGACAACGCGGTCTCGCAGAAGCTCGGACTGACGACGAGCGGAACCAATCTCAGCCAGACGGGTGCGGATTCGACTAAGCTGTCGCTTCAGATCGACGGGCACCAGCAAGTAGATGTCGATCTCTCCACACTGGGTGCCACCGCCACCGTGAACCAGGTCGTCACCAAGATCAACGACACGATGGCGCTAGCGGTGGCCAAAGGCTACGACGGGAGATATGACAGCACCGCATCGGCAACTGCCGGCGTGATCAAGATCGCTGGCGTAACCACCGGCGGCGACGTCAAGGTAGTCAGCAACGCGATGTCGCAGTTGCTTGGCCTCACGGGCAGCGTGGACTCGGTCAATTCGGGCGCCGCGCAGACCCTGAAGATCCAACTCGACGGTCATCAGGAAGCCAACATCGACCTCAGCGGTTTGGGAACTGCCAAGCTGAGCGACATCGCGGCTGCCATCAACACGCAACTCTCCGCGGATACGGCACACGGTTACGGCGCGGCATACGCGAGCGCCGCCACGGCTGGCGCCGACGGCACCATCTCGATCAGCGGCGCAAACGGGGGCGGAAGCCTCACGGTCAAGAACTCCACCCTCACCAATGCTCTGGGCCTGACCTCCAACACCTCCGACGTTACCAAGACGGGGACAGCGGGTCAGACACTCGGTATCAGCATCGACGGGAAAGCGACCATGCAAGTTAGCTTGGGCAGCCTTTCCGGCACGGCGCAGTTGACCGACATCGCCAACGCCATCAACGCAGCGTTGACCAGCGATACCACCAACTACGGCGCTGCCTACGCCAACGCCACGGCGAACACCGATGGGACCATTACCATCGCGGGCAAGGCCGGCGGTTCGACCGGTAACGTCACCATCACCAACGACGCGGCCGGGCAGAAACTGGGCCTCACTTCCGGGCCTGCCACGGCTAACAGCGTGAATGGCACGGACGAATCCGTTGCGGACGTCGTATCGTTCCTCAATAAGACGGCGCAGGAAACCCTGGGCACCAGCACAGACGCCAAGATCGTCACCCTGGACAGCAATGGCAGCGTGTCGATCGCGTCGCAGACCAAAGGCGCGAACTCCAGCGTGTCCGTGGTTGGTGCCGGCAGCACAGGCAACATCGCCGGCGCCCTCCAGATGAGCGGCTACGTGGATACCGCCATCAAGGGTTCGAGCCGCACCTTGCAGAGTGTCGTGGATGACCTGAAACAGGCCTTCAACGGCAACGCTACACTGCAACAGGCCGGCCTGACCGCGCAGATCAACCAGGGCACCAACAGCCTGGAGATCAAGTCCTCCAACGGCACCGAGTTCCGCCTCGATGCATGGGGCACGAAAACCGGCACCACGGATTCCGACCTGGGATTCGGCGATTCCGGTACGGCCTTCACCAACACTTTGTCTACCGCGACCTCGACCTCCAGCACGGTCAGTACGCAAGGGGCTTCGGCGATCGGGACTTCCGCCAACGGAACCCACAACACCACTAGCATCTCCTTCCAGGGCATGCAGTTCGGCAATGACGATCAGTCCATCACCATCTCGGCCAACAGCGCCGCTGGCGTGCCGCAGACGCCGCTGACCATCACCTTGCAGAACGACTCCGAGGCACAGACCGGCGCTACCATCGATTCCGCGATCAGCGCCATCAACACCAAACTGCAGCAGAGTGAGAATGCGACCCTGCGTTCCATCACGGCTGTGCAGGAAGTGGGCGCGAACGGCAAGGGGAGCATCAACTTCATCAGCTCTCTCAATTCGTTCAACGTCAGCGTGAGCGCCTCCGCGGGAGCCGCGGTAGGCGACGGACTCAACGGCGGCGCGGCAAAGACGTTCAGCTCCGCCACCAACGGCGCTGCGAGCAGCATCGCTATCGACACGCAGGCAGGCGCGCAGCAGGCCGTTACGGCGCTCGGCGCCGCAATTGGCCAACTGGGCACCGCGCAAGCCACCATCGGCCGCGGCCAGAACCAACTGACTTACGGCATCAGCCTGGCTATGTCGCAGATCACCAACTTCTCGGCCGCTGAATCGCAGATTCGCGATACCAACGTGGCCCAGCAGGCGGCGAACCTCTCCAAGGCCCAGACCCTGTCGCAGGCTTCCATCGCTGCCATGGCCCAGGCCAACTCCGCTCCTCAGGCTGTACTCAGCCTCCTGAGGGGTTAATCTTCACCCTAACCCGGTGGATGAGCAGCCTTCCCTAAGGGCCGCTCTTCCACCGGCCTAAACTTTCGGGCCGGATAGGACGATATGTCCTATGCCGGCCCTGGAGTATTTTATGGGAACAGTTAGCACCTCGATAACGAACACCCCGGTCACTACGGCCGGAAGCACTTCGAGCACGTTCAAAGGCAGCAGCGCGTATTCCTCGGATTTTCAAAACATCATCGACCGGTCTGTGGCCATTGCGACGCTTCCCATTTCCCTGTTGAGCAATCAGCAGTCCGCACTCGCCGGTCAATCGAAAGAACTCACCGCGCTCGACACCAAATTCTCCGCGTTACAGACGGCGGTGAAGAACATCGGCACGGCGTTGAGTGGGTCGTCCTTCAAAACCGATGTTTCCAAGAAGGATACGGTGGGGGTAACTGTCTCCGACGGCGCGCGGGAAGGCGTCTACTCCATCAATGTGAAGGATATCGGCGCCTACGAGAGCACCCTGTCGGCGAAGAACTGGGACGTCGCCGACGCGGTGCCCGGCAAGCCGAACACGTTTACCCTGGTCATCGGCAATCAGAACTACAGCGTGACCGGGGCAAATAATAGCGCCCAGTCGGTAGTTGACGCGATCAATTCGAAGTACGGCAACCTGGTGCAGGCCACGACCGTGAACGTGGCATCGGGCGACACCCGCATCTCGCTCAAAAGCGCAACGCTGGGCCGCACCACTCTCGACCTTCTCCAACTACCCTCCGAGGCTACGGCGAGCGGTCTTCAGCAACAGGCTACCGCGGGTTACGCGACCAGCCGGACAGGCGCGACCTGGAACGCTTCCGGTAGCGCAGCAGCCACTTACACACTGGTCCTTGGCGGCGACCAGCACGAGTTTACGCCCACTTCCAACAGCGCTGCCGATGTGGCTTCCCAGATCAATAGCCAATACGGCAGCCAGGTCCGCGCCACGGTGGTCGATCTGGGTACCAGCGGCAGCCCCGATCTGCGCATATCTCTGCAGAGCGTTACGGCCGGTGCATTGAACGGATCCAGTGTTCTCGACCTCAAGAAGTCCGGGGGGGCATCGCTCCAGACACAGCAGGTGGCAGCCACCAGCCGCACGTCCGTGGCGTGGAACGGCGCGGCCGATCCCGAGGGCAGCCGCAGCACATACAACCTGGTGGCCGGCGGCACGAAATATAGCTTTACGCCGTCCGACAACAGCGCTGCTTCGGTGGCGGAAGCCCTTAATTCCATGTTTGGCGCGCAAGTGCTGGCAACGGTAGTGGATTTTGGAACCAGCAACAATCCGGACCTTCGCATCTCCATGCAGAGCAGGGGTGGAAGTTCCACGACGTTTGACCTGCAAAAGACCACGGCGACCCATTTTCAAAATGAACAGACCCAGGGCGCGCTGGCGTCCTATGAGATGAATAGTTCGGGCGTGACCAGTACCAGCAAATCGCGCAGCATCACGATCTCCGATGGAGTCACCGCGCACCTGACCGGCATCTCCGGCGATGCCCCGGCCACGACGGCGCCGGTGGACATCACCGTGACGCGATCCACGTCCGCCGTAGACACCGCTCTGACCGCGTTTACGGATGCATACAATGCGGCGATTGACGAGGTGGACACGCAACGCGGCCAGGATGCCGGCGCGCTGGCGGGGCAATCGGTAGTTTCCCAGCTGGCGGGCCTGCTCAGCAGCATCTCCACGTTTTCGACCGCCGGCCAGGTCAGCGGTCTCAAATCCATTGGCCTGGATCTACAGACCAACGGTCATCTCATCTACACATCGTTCCAATTCATGGCCGCCGATATCATGAGTTCGATCAGCGTGACCTCGTTCCTCGGGTCCGCGGCCGGCGGGGGCTTCCTGAAGAACGCCACCGACGTGCTGGGCAAGATCGAAGATCCCACCACGGGGCTACTCAAAACCTCGGCGACGGATTTGAAATCCCAGATCACAAGGATCACCGATACGATCGCCAAGAAGCAAAGCCAGGTGGATGCGCTGCAAATCAGGCTGCAAAACCAAATGGCGGTTTCCGATGCTCTGATCGCTGCCATGGAGCAGAAATCGTCCTATTTCTCGAGTATGTTCTCCGCCCAGGAGACCGCAAACCGGATGTATCAGTAGCCGATATGCAAACACTGTCGTTACAACCCATTCGCGAGGCCATCGGTTCAGGGGAGTTTAAGCGGGCGCAGTTGCTGTGGGATTCCAGTGCCGCACGGCTGGCGGAAGAGTTCGAAAGCGACGGGTTCACGCAAGCCCGCCTGGACGAAATCCGCGAACTGGTGGAGTGGTCGCGAACCACGTTCTTGTGCGATCGCGCGCACCTGCAGGATCAGCTCCGCCGGTTACAGGCCGAGTTGCGAGTCACGTCGGGATATCAGTCTCCGGACACGCGGTTCGGCCCGGCCACCGTCGCTGCGAGATTCTAGTGCTCGCCGCACTCAGATCGGTGCGAACCAGGGCGGCGCCCGCGCGCCGGATTTCCGCCCGCCAGCGGCCAGGGCCGGTACACGGGCTAGAGGGGGCGGCGGGGGAAGTTCACGCGGGACGGCGGAAGTTATGTAGAGCCGTGACGGTTCACGGTGGGGCGGTGGAAGTTATGTGGGGCAGTGGAGGTCAGGTAAGACCGTTGGAAGTCAGGTAGGGCCGCTGGAAGTTAGGTGGGGTGGGGAAGTTCACGTGGGACGGCCGGGGGAATGGGGTACAGCAGCGGACCCGCACACCGCCCGGCCGCGCGGATTTACCTACCGCCCGGCGGTCCGTCAATGACCGGTGAGAACTGCGATCGCCGCAGGTTCGACGGTCATCGCACCTGCCGAGAGCAGCACCAGATCGACACGCCGGTTATGCGCCCGGCCTTCCTCGGTTTCGTTGGTATCTACCGGTAGGTTCTCCGCATAACCCGCCACAGCCATGCGCGAAACGGGGATTTGAAACCGGTCGCGCAGCAGTTCCAGCATGGCGATACTGCGCGCCGCCGATAATTCCCAATTGTTGTGATACCGCGAATTGTGGATCGGCCGTGCGTCGGGGTGCCCTTCCAGA
>JBDTPR010000247.1:0-8806 GCA_039932635.1 Candidatus Solibacter sp. | reverse complement strand
GATGGCGGCCAACAGCAGGTAGAGCCAGGGCAGCGCCATGAAGAGTTCTCCCCCTCGCATCAGCACGCCATCGACCCAGCCGCCATGGAACCCGGCCAAAATACCCAATATCAAGCCAATTCCAAGCGAAATCAGGGTCGCTATCAGGCCTGTAAGCAGGGATAATCGGCCTCCATAGAGCACCCGCGAGAACACATCGCGGCCCAGGGCGTCGGTGCCCAGGAGGAAGATTACTCCCGGCGAGGCTACGCCGAAAAGGCGTCCATGAGCCATGAATTCAATGGGATAGCTGCAATCACTGGCTTCCACACCTTGGCCGTATACGAAGGGGCGCAGGTGGAACCGTCCGGCAGCATCGATAAAATGCAGGCGCGTGGGAGGCGCGTAGGGGTAGTCGCGATTTTGCGCGGAATAGTCGTAAGGCGCCAGCCATGGCGCCAGCGCGATAGCCAGGTGGGCCAGGACCAGGACGGCGAGCGTGAGGCGCAACTTCATGAGGTCCGGATCCTCATGAGGTACGGATCCTGGGGTCGGCCCGGTAGAGGAGCAGGTCGGCGATCAGGTTGCCGGTGACCAATAGGGTTGCGGAACTCATCACTACACCCAAAACCAGGGGGAAATCGCGCGCCATGATCGCTTCCAGGAAAATTGGGCCCAGTCCGGGCCAACCGACCAGCACTTCGACGAGCAGTCCGGCGCTGAGCAGGGTTCCGATCGAGTAGCCGAAGAGAGTGATCAGGGGATTGAGCGCGGCGGGCAGCAGATGCCGGAAAAGCAGGCGCCGGCCGCCGACGCCGTGGGCGCGGGCGGCCAGGGCGAACGGCGAACCGGCGCAATCGCCAACCGCTGCGCGTACGTGTCTGACCAGGACGGGCAACATGCCAAGTACGAGCACCGCAACGGGCACTACCATGTGGCTCAGGGTGTCGCGCAGACGGGCCCCGGCGGGTAACAAATCGAAGCCAATTGCGTGCATGCCGCCGACCGGTAGCCAACCGGTTTCCAGAGCTAAAACTAGGAGGATAACTACCATCAAAATGTCTGGTATGGATAGAAATATTGAAAGTATCGCTTTAGTAATGGAATCGGACCACCGGCCGCGTTGGGAGGCGTTCCAGATCCCGAGCGGCACCGCCAGCAGCCACGCCAGCAGCGTGGCTGAAATGGTCAGCACCAGAGTCCCGGGAATGCGCTCGCCGAGTAGCGGTCCGACCGGTCCGCGGTAGGTCAGGGAGTAGCCGAATTCGCCGCGTGCCATGGAGGCCAGCCAGTTAGCGTAGCGCACCGGCAACGGACGGTCGAGCGCGTACTGCGCCCGAAGAGCCTCCACGGCGACCGGGGTGACGCCAGGCTGAAGGCGCATTTCGGAGAAGAAATCGCCCGGCGCCAGGTCGGCGAAGAGGAAGGAGCAGACGGAGATCCCGGCTAGCAGGAGGAGGCTGTGAAGCAGGCGCCGGAGGGCGTATTTCACGCGGCGCCGCCTTCGAGCGCTCGCGAGGCGAGGAGCAGTTCGCGGGTGAGCGGGTGCTCGGGACGGCTGGTCAGAATGGCGGCGGGCGCCTGTTCCACGATCCGCCCCGCTTCCATCACGGCGATCTCGCGGGCGATCCCGGCGACCAACGTAAGGTCATGGGATATCAGGAGATACGAGACGCCGAGGCGTTCCTGTAAGTCGCCCAGGAGCGCCGCGATCTGCGCGGCCAGCCCGGGATCGAGGCCGTTGAAGGATTCGTCCAGGATCAGTAGCTTGGGCTCGCCGACCACGGCGCGGGCAATGGCCAGCCGCTGGCGTTCGCCGCCGCTGAATTCGTGCGAGCGTTTGGAAAGCGCGGTGCGGGCAATGCCGGTGAGTTCCAGGGCCCGGGCGGCGCGCTCGCGGCGCTCGGATTGCGTGCCGACGCCCTGGATGACGAGCGGCTCCTCCACGATCTCGGCGGCGGTGAACCGCGGATTGAGGCTGGCGGCGGGCTGCTGAACGATCAGCTGGATTTCCAGGCGCCGGGCAGGCGAAAGCGGGCTGCCTTCGAAGAGAATCTGCCCGCTGGTGGGCGTTTCGAACTGCGCCAGGCAGCGTGCCAGGGTGCTTTTGCCGGAACCCGATGGGCCGATGACGGCCAGCGTCTGCCCCCGTTCGAGCGTGAACGAGACGCCGTCCAGCGCGGTGTGGGCGAGGGTTGGGCGTCCGAACCAGCTCGGGCGGTGATAGAGGCGGGTCAGGTCGCGGACCTGGAGCAGGGGGTCAGCGGGCACGCACTTCTCCCTCGAGCAGCCTGCCTTCGCGCAGTGTGAGCGAGTAGTCGGCAGTCAGTGCGAGCGTGCCGGGGTGATGGCTGACGATCAGGAAACTGGTGCGCAGTTGGTCGCGCAGCCGGCGGAAGAGTGCGGCGAGTTCGACCACGCGCGGGGCGTCGAGCGCGGTGAATGGCTCGTCGGCGACGATGAGTTTGGGACGGCAGGCCAGGGCTTGGGCGATGGTGACGCGCTGGCGTTCGCCGCCCGACAATTCGTGGGGGTAGGCGTTGAGGATTCGGGCCGGAGCAGGGAGCCCCGCAAGGGCCAGCAGCTCCGCGGGATCGCCTTCGGCGCGGTGGGCGCGCAGGATTTCGGTGATCTGGCTGCGGATGCGCAGGACGGGGTTAAGGGCGAGCAGCGGGTCCTGGAAGATAAGGGCGATTTGGGCGCCGCGCACCTGTTCGAGCGCCGCCTCCCGCATGGCGAGCAGGTCGCGGCCGGTGAGCAGGATCTGCCCGTTGACGCGGTATTTCTCGGGCGGCAGGAGGCTGAGGAGGGCGAGCGCGAGGGTGGTTTTGCCGGACCCGGAATCGCCGCAAAGTCCGACGATCGTGGCCTCGGGAAGCTGGAAGGAAACGTCGCGAAGGATGCTCTGCGCCGCCGTTTGCGTGGCGCTCCGTTCCGGAAGCAGGTCGATCGAGAGGTCTCGAACTACGAGCAGCGGCTGCGGGGGCATCGTCCTATTCTATGGCCTCCCGTGAGTTAGTGAACGCTTCCTTACGGTCGCGGCTCTGATCGGGCTCGCTAACCCAGGCGGTCAACCCAGGTCTACCCATTCGGGGCCGGCCGGGAGACGATTGGGCTGGCCGTTAATCCGCGGCACCAGGTGGATGAAGGAGTGGAAGGTGTCTTCCTGGCCGCGCGGCGCGTCCTGGAAGCCGGCGTCGAAACCCGTCACCACGATGGTGGCGGCAATCCGCAGGCGAAGTTCGGCCAGGGCATCCCACAGCTGCCGCTGTTCCTGGAGGTCGAGATCGTAGAACGCGGGCACGTGCCGCCGTGGTCCAACCATGAGGTGGCAAGGTCCAACGGGGTCTGGGTGAGGTATAGCTACCACCATGTCTGTCGCCATCCAGGCGTCGTCTGGGGAGACAGTGCAGAAGATACAATTCGTCGAGGCCATCGCCAGCCTTCATCCTAGCTTAGGCTTCGCCGGTTATGGATACGACTTGAGTTAGCCAGTTTTCTAGCGAGGAGTGAATTGCCCTTCCGAGATATTTGGCCCGCAGGGCGCGCAGGTCGGGGAGTTTGCGCGCGCCGATGGCGTAGCGATGGTAGCGCGGTTGTTCTTCGAGCGAGGCGTCGGGGAGGTAGACGGGCTCGCGGCGGAAGTTGACCAGGGCGAGGCCGCGAGTGATCTGCGCGACGCAGGCCTCGATCGGGCCTTCGCAGCGGAAGAAGTAGGTGGCGCGGCCGGTTCCGGTAGTGGCTTCCCAGGCCACGATGTTATTGCGCAGAGGGAAGAAGTACCAGAAGAAAAGCGGCGGGGTCTCAGTCGCCGGTGCGGTCTCCGCGTCGGCCTCTGGTTCGGCGGGCGCTTCCAGGCCCGAGGTGAACTTGAAGCCGCCGAAGGGTGCGGCGATACTGCGCGCGCCGAGTTCCCGGACATAGGGCGCGAGCGTCTCATCGACGGTGTGATCGCGCAGCGCGATGGGTAGCTTCGGGTGAATGGCGGAAAGCGCGGTCATGGCGCAACTGCGGCCTTCGGGCATGGCCTGGTGGAAGCGCTGCAGGGCGTCGGCATTGAGGAACGGGAAGAGTTCGCGCAGCGTTTCGGCGGCGTGGGTCTGGAGTGCGTCGAGCGCCTGGCGCAGCGTGCCGAAGGCCTCGTCGGTCTTCTTTGCGAGTTTGGAGAGCACCAGGCGCTCGCCAGCGGACTGCAGCACGATGCTATAAGCGGCGTCGTCGAACGTGCAGGATTCGATTTCGGCGAGGCGCCACTGCGACGGAAGTCCGGTCAGCGGGATGATGGCCAGGTTGCTGCGGAAGATGCGGATCTCGGCGGGGACGCCGTTAGCCGCGCCGTCATAGCGCGCGATTTCCTCCAGGTCTTCGAGCAGCATGCATTCCACGGTACGGTCGCGCCAGGCGGCCAGAAGTTCGCCGGCCATGCGGCTGAAGACGGCTCCGAATTGCTTGAGCACGACGGTGCGGCCGGTGTAGAGGACCAGTTGGAGATCGTACTCGGCGGGCACGGTGCGGTCCACATCGCCCAGGTCGAAGGCGAGCGGAGTAGCTCCGGCGGGCGTGACAATGCAGGTCCCGTCTTCAAATTTAAGCTGGCAGGGTCCCTGGTGAAGTGTCGCGCCCGCCTCGTCCAGATACTGATATCTCCCGGAGTAGGCGGGCATGGGGTCAGGTCATTTTGTTGCCGCATTCGGGGCAGAACTTGGTGCCGGCCTCGGCGACGGTGCCGCAGCGGCCACACTCATTTTTGGGGCGGAGGGGCTTGCCGCACTCGGGGCAGAATTTGGCCCCCTGGGTATGCGCGCCGCAACTGGGGCAGGCGGCGGAAGCTTCCGCGGTGAGGTTCATGCCCTTGGTGAGATCGACCTCCTGGAGTTTCTGCTTCATCTGCTCCACCTGGGTCTGCACCTGCGCGCTGGCGAGTTCGGTGTCGATATCGGGCGCACATTCGTAGCAGAGCATGCGCTTGGCATTCCAGCAGGTGCTCGCGCACACCCATTTGGTGCACTTGGGGCACTGTTTGAAGTGGGGACGGGCCTGCTCAATGGCGGAGCGATAGGCGCTGTCGTGTCCGGTGCCCTGCACGGCGCGCTCCATTTCGTAGGTAGAACCACCCACGTTGCCGAGGAAGCCTCCGAAGAGGTTGCCCACGGTGCGCAAGGCGCTGCCGGCCATGCCAATGGCGGAGGCGCTGAATTCGGACATGTACCCGTTGCCGCAACGGTCGCAGAAAAACTCGAACTGGTAGCCCTTGTCGGTGGAGTGGTCGGTATGGTTTCTGGTGAATTGAATCAGGCTCATGGTTCTCCGTCGGGCACGCGAATGCCACGCACGGGCCCGAACGCACCATAATACGTTATCTCGCGCGCCACGGCGCATCACTTTGGTTTTAGGGTTAAATTGGAATTTCAGCTATGACGTGGATTCGCTGGTGGGGCTTGGGGGCGGCACTCGCGTTGGGCGCGGGCGCATGGGGACAGTCGGAGTTTTGGGGCGAACTCAGGGCGGGCAAGTACGCCGTGGGCTTCCGCACGCAGTATCTGCAGGACGTGGCGCGGTCTTATGACGCCGACTACGCTCCCTCGGGGAGCTCGGTAGTCAAGAAGCCCCGCCCGATCCTGGCGGCCATCTGGTATCCGGCGGCGATCCGCAACGATGCCGTGATGGAGCACTCCATGGTGTACCGCGATTACCTGCGCGCGGTGTCTCTGGAAAACAGGCCGGTAGGGGGTGCGGCGGATTTCGCGGCGCGCTTGCGGCGGCACACCCGGGATATGTCTGCGGAGTACATGCTCGGCAGAGAGTTCGACAAGCTGACCGAGCAAGACCGGGTGGCGTGGGAGGAAATTCAGGCGACTCCGGTGTTCGCGATTCGCGATGCGTCGCCGGCAGCGGGCAAGTTCCCGGTGGTGATCTACCATCCGGGACTGGGCGGCACCTACGAAGACAATCTGGTGGCCTGCGAATTTCTGGCGAGCCGCGGGTATGTGGTGTTGAGCAGCGCCTACCAGGCGGCCGATTCCAGCATCCTGAATATCAACGGCGACCTCTCCACGTCGAATGCGGATCTGAATTTTCTGCTGCGCCACGCGGCCAGCCTGCCCTTCGCGGATATCTCCAAGGTCGCGGCGATGGGCCACAGCTACGGTGCGCAGGCCGTGCTCTCGTGGCGGGCGCAGCCGAATTCGGCCCTGGATGCGGTGGTGTTTCTGGACTCCACCGTGGCGTACACGCCGCTCGACGAGCACGCGGCATTTAAGGCGTCGCTGGAGCGCAATCGCAATTCGGCCGTGCCAGTGATGCTGTTCGCGGACGGGCGCCGCGGGCCTCATCTGGATGCGTTTGACGCGTTCCTCTCGTTCGCACCGCGGTATGAAGTGCTGGTGGACGGAATGGAGCACAACAGTTTCGTGAGTCAGGGCGCGGTGCGCAAGGACGAGGGCGTGCGCCGCAAGTACGAGGCGATGTGCGCGGCTGTCGCCACGTTTCTGGATGGCTATTTGAAGGGTGACGCGCAGGCGCTGGCGGCGCTGCGCAATCCCGCCGGCGCGGGTGCTCTGCAAATGAAGTATCGCGAGCCGCAGCGCGTGCTGCCGACGGGCGCGCAGATCGCGCGGCTTTACACCGCCGAAGGCCCGATGAATACAGGGGTGCTCTCGTCGCTGGTGAAATCGGTGGAGCCGGAAGTTGTGGGCGAAGCGGCCGATATTTTGGACGAGGAGGGGCGGAGCAGGGAAGCGCTCGGACTGCTGACGTGGAGCGTGACGGTGATGCCGAAATCGGCGTTGTTGCGTGCGGCTCTGGCGGAGAGCGTGGGTAAGATGGGCGATAAGGCGGGGGCGCGGAAGCATTACGAGCAGGCTCTGACACTGCTGCCGGAGGACCATACGCTGGAGGCGGGGGAGAAGGCGGTGCTGGCGAAGGCGATCGAGAGCGCGATGATCGCGCTCAGGAAGAATTAGCGGAGATCAAAAAACACCGCTGCCTGACGGTCACGGCTCTGATGGGCTCGCTACTTTCGCTTCAGGGCTTCTAATTCTTCGAGGGTGCGAGGCCAGTCTTCACGCAGCAGACGGGATAGGGCGCGGTCGGCGAGCAGGCGTCCTCCGGTCTGGCAGGTGGGGCAATAGTTGGTCTCGTTGGCGGCGTAGCGTATGCGCTGAATGCGTGTGCCGCAACGCGGGCAGGGCTGGCCGTATTTGCCGTGCGTCGCCATCTCGTCGCGGAAGGCGGTGACCTTCTCCGGAAACTTTCCGGCGGCCTCGGCCCGCAGCCGGTTCAACCACTCGGTGAGCACCTCTTGGACGGCGGCGTGGAGGCGCTGCGTGTCGTCGTCGGAGAGCTTGAGCGTAAGGGTCACCGGACTGAGGCGGGCGCGGTGCAGGATTTCGTCCGAGTAGGCATTGCCGATACCGCTGAAGAGGCGCGGGTCGGTGAGGGCTCGCTTGAGCGTGTGGTTCTCAGATCTGAGGACGGCGGCGAACTCCGCGGCCCCGGCGGTGAGCGGTTCGATTCCCGAAGAGTGAGGCGGCGAATCGAGCACGTGGATCTGCGCGCGGTGCTGGGTGCCGGCCTCGGTGAGGGTGAGCGTGCCGGTGTCGAATTCCAGCGTGGCCAGCGCGGCCCGCTTGCTGTTCCAGTGGAGGCGCCCCGCGATCATGAGGTGAAGGGCGAGCCAGAGGCCGTTGTCGAAGCCGAACGCGATGCGCTTGCCGGCGCGGCGGATTTCGGCCACGGAGCGATCGAGGATGGCGTCGATGGGCGGGTCTACGGAGCGAAGGAGGAAGGGTCCGTGGAGGGCGGCCTTGCGCAGGCGCGCGCCGGTGACGCGTTCGCGGAGGGCTTCCACGTAGAGTTCGACATCGGGCAGTTCAGGCACTCAGTCGCGTAGACCCATATGGGAAATCATTCTACCGCACGGGGAAGTCGGAGCTTCGCTCCGATGCGGGACGAGGGCGTCCCGCGCGGACCGGGGGGTCCGCCCTACTCGGGTTGTTTGATGGTTTGGTAGCGGTCGGCTTCGATTTCGCCTACTTGCTGGAGTTGGCCTCCGGGCCAGTGGATTTCTACCGTTGCTCGCCTTGCCGTGCCGAGGCCGAAATGGACTCTCACGTCGCTTGAACTGGCGTAGCCAACGCTGGTGGTCACTTGGTTCCACTGGCTTCCGGCGGGGGTTGTGAGTTTGATCCACGCTCCTATTCCATCTCTGTTCACCCTTCTCCCTTCCAACTTCAGACCCAGCCAGTGATTGCCGGACGCTCCGGTATTTCGCAGGAAGAGGGGCTTCTCATTGATGCGGGTGACCACCGCGTCGATGCGGCCGTCGTTGTCGAAGTCGCCGAAGGCCGCGCCCCGGTAGCGTGCCGGCGCGCCAGTCATCATGGGCTCGAACGTGCCGTTGGGCTGCTGGAGGAGGACGGTGATGGGCTGGCGGCCCGCGCGTCCGCTGAGGGCTTCGGCATCCTCGTTGAGATCGCCATTGGCGCAGAAGAGATCCTTACGGCCGTCGTTGTTGAAATCGTAGATGCCGTTGGCCCACCCGGTGTAGAGCATGGTAGCGGCGCCAACTTTGGAGCGGTAGGTGAAGTCGGCGAACAAGCCCTTGCCGAGATTGCGATAGAGCGGGTAAGTCTCGTTGACCAGCGCGGTAATGAAGAGGTCGGGGCGGCCATCGTTATCGACATCGCGGAAATCCACGCCCATGGAGGAGACGGCGCGCCCGTCGTCATTGAGCGCAATGCCCGCCGTCATGGCGACCTCGGTGAAGTGACCCTTGCCATCGTTGTGGAAGAGGGAATTGGGCAGCGTGTCGTTGGCCACCATGACG
>JBDTPR010000246.1:0-8844 GCA_039932635.1 Candidatus Solibacter sp. | reverse complement strand
GGCCGCCTATTTTTCCAATGAGGAGCAGCTGCGCCTCTACCGCTGCGACATCGCGCAGGAGGAATACGTCTCGGCGGGATTCCTCTTTCCGGAACTCGACCGCCCGCTTGCGTCGATGGCGCCGGCGGACCGTCGCGCAGCCGCCGCCGCGATCTTTACCGACCCGCGAAACGGTCGCATGCCGCGCACCGTTGTCAATCGTATCTGGCGCCAGTTGATGGGCCGCGGGATTGTGGAGAACGTGGACGAGATGGACGGGGAGCCATGGAGTCCCGAACTGCTGGACTGGCTGGCCAGCGACTTTGTGGCCAACGGGTACGATTTGAGGGCGCTGATCTCAACGATTCTGCAATCGCGCACCTACCAGATTCCGGCAGTCGCGCGGAAGGGCGGCGCGGAACCGCAGTATACATTTCGGGGGCCTGAAGTCCGGCGGCTTTCGGCGGAACAATTTTCCGATGCGGTGGCGTCAATCACGGGTGAGTGGCACGCGCTGCCTGGCCGCGCGGCTCCTCCGCCTGGCGCCGTCGCAAGCGCCGTGCGACCTCCGGTGATCATCTCCGGCGCGCCCTCCGAGGGCGCAGGCCTCCCAGCAGCGCGTATCGTTGTGCCGACGGCGAATCCGGTTCCGGCTCCTATCGCTCCACCTCCCGGTCCGGTGGCGATCCCGCCTGGAAGGTACACGCGCAGTTGGCGAATCGCCGGGAGCAGCTTGGAGCGCGCCTTGGGCCGGCCGATTCGCGACCAGGTTTACGGCACCCGCGATACGCAAGCCACGACCATCCAGGCACTGGAACTGGTGAATGGCGAAGCCCTGACCCACTGGCTTTGGCGCGGAGCCCGCAGAATGCTGGGTGAATTGCCGGCCGAACCTGTGAGTCTGATTGCCCGGCAAGCGAACATCGCGGGCCGCGGCCTGCCTCCTCCCACCCCGGCCAATGGCGGCTCCACAAATGCCGTTCCCGTCCCGGCGGGCGGCGGCCGGGGTGCGCCGGCACCATTTCCCTTCGAAGTAGACATCTCGCAGTCCAACAAGCTCTACCTTGTTGTTCAGGATTCTCTCTCAACGGCTCCCGACAAGGCAGCTCCTCTCTGGGTGCAGCCGGAGTTCGTGGGCCCGAACGGCATCACGCCGCTTTCCGCGTTGAAGCCGCTCGACCGCTACGGGTTGCGTGAAGACACATCCGCAATCAGCATTTCCGGAATCACGGAAGGGGAGGCGCCGGCTCTGCGCGTGAAGCTCTCCTCGGTCGTGGTGTATGACATCGCAGGCAAGGGGTTCACGCGATTCAAGGCGGCGCCGGGTCACGAGGCCACCCCGCTCACGCAAGGCGAAACGGTGCAGGCCCGTTTCTATGTCTTCGGCCGCCAACCCGCGATGGACCGGCTGGTTCCGCCGAATCCGGAGACGCCCTTACCTCCCGATCCCGCTCTTAAGACGGTTGGCGAAACGGTGGAGCGGGTTTACTGGTATGCGCTGGGGCGCGCACCGGCAGCAGTGGAACGCCGAGTGGCGGAGGCGGCGCTGCGCGATGCCGCCCATCCGCAAAAACCCTCGGCGGACGGCCTCGCCGATTTCTTGTGGAGTGTGCTGATGACGCCGGAATTTCAACTGGTCCGGTAATGGGGTTTGCCATGAACGCCGAAGAAAAATACATTGCATCCAAGATCTCCCGCCGCGGATTTATGGGGGTGAGTACGGCCGGCGCGCTGGCAGCGCTGGCGGGACGCGAACCGCAAATGGTTCGCGCGCAAACCAACGCCACGGCTGACTCGATCATTGTGTTGTGGATGGCGGGCGGCATGGCGCAGACGGAGACGTTCGACCCCAAGCGCTACACACCCTTCGCACCGGGTGTCCGCACGGACAGGGTGCTCAGCACGTTCCCGGCGATCGATACCGCGGTAGACAACATCAAGATCTCGCAGGGGCTGGAACGAGTGGCAAAGGTGATGGATCGCGGCTCGCTGATCCGCACCTATCAGGGGGCCGACCTCGGTTTCATTCTGCACTCGCGCCACCAGTTTCACTGGCACACCGGCTACGTCCCGCCACAATCGATTGCGGTACCGCACATCGGGGCGGTGATTGCGAAGACGCTGGGCGCGAGGAATCCGACGGTGCCGCCGTTCATCGCGATCGGACAGAACATGGAGATCGGCGGAGAGACCGCATCGATCAAAGCATTCCATACAGCCGGATTCCTGGGCACGGAATTCGCGCCGTTCCTGATTACGGATCCGCAGGATGCGGCCTCGGCGGTCCGGCCTCCGGCAGAGCTTGGCAGCGCGCGCTTCAAGAGCCGCCGCAAACTCTACGAGCAGCTTCTCGCGCAGCAACCCATCCATCAGTTGGCCGGCGATTTTCAGCGCGAAGGCATGCTGCGTTCCATGGACGCGGCGGACCGGCTGCTGACCTCGCCATCGGCCAAAGCCTTCGACCTTTCGCTGGAGCCCAAGAAGAACTTCGACGCGTATAACACCGGGCGTTTTGGACAAGGCTGCCTGCTGGCGCGGCGCCTGGTGGAAAGCGGCGCCCGCTACGTGGAGGTGACTACGGAATATATTCCGTTCCGCAATTGGGACTGCCACCAGGACGGTCACGAACGGCTGACGATGATGAAGCAGACCATCGACGCGCCGGTGGCGCAGTTGATTCTGGATTTGGAAGAACGCGGGCTGCTGAATCGCACGCTGGTCGTGCTGGCCAGCGAGTTCGGGCGCGACGCGATTACCGAAGGCAAGGTTGGCAAGGAAGTCCGCGACCAGGCAAATATGCCGGACGTCATGCAGGTCCCCACGCACTACGGCATGCATCGCCACTTCACGGCGGCAGGCAGCGTGCTGCTGTTTGGTGGCGGGATCAAGCGCGGGTTTGTATATGGCAAGACGGCCGATGAGCGCCCCTGCACGACGATCGAGAACCCGGTGGCCCTCGAAGATCTGCATGCCACGATGTACCAGGCGCTAGGCATCGCGCCCACTCAGTTTTTCGTCACCGAGAAGCGGCCGGTGTACGTTACCAAGGATGGAAAGGGCCAGGTAATTCGCGAATTGTACGCGTAGAAAAAGGCGCCGATGGATATGCCAAGGTCCGTGGCAATATCCTTCATCGTGACGCTCATCGCCGAATTATCGCACCTATCGGGAGGCTCGCTCAGTTGGCAAACGCGATTCGAAAACCTGTCGCGGCCGATGCCGGTAGGTTCCCCGGCATCTTGATTACCACAGCCTCGTCTTCCAATTTCCATTCGAGCCTGGTCTTACTCCCCAGCAACTGCACGGAAGCTACGCGCTTCTCAGCCAGTTTGGAATTGCGGCCCAGTGATGTGATCCGGACCTCCGCAGCCGGCGTTCCGAGGCAAAAAGCGTAAAGTGTCTTGCCGTCCTTCGATTTCGTGAAACGGAAATCCTCCGACGCATACCCCTTTTCAGGAACATCTCTCAGCCCCCCAAACTGGCCCTTCTGCTGTGCTTTGGTACTTGGCCCTTCGCCGTACACGAGCCATGGACGGGTGGCGTAGATGCCTTCCCCGTTCACTGCAATCCAGGCGGCAATATCACTCAGGGTCTTGATCATATCGGGTTCCAAATCGCCCTCGGGAGTCTGCACGATATTGATCAGCAGGTTACCGTTCTTACTCACGATGTCGGTCAGCATCCGGACAATCTCCGCGGACGTTTTGTACTTCTGGCCGGTCCGGTAATACCAGTCGCCAATCGAGGTATCGGTTTGCCAGGGCTCAGGACTGATTCCCTCGGCCACGCCGCGCTCGATGTCGCGTACCCATTTGCCTTCGGAATTCTGCTTGCAGTTGTAGACCGCCTCCAGCTTGCCATGGTTCTTGGCAATGTCCTGGTTATAGA
This sequence comes from Candidatus Solibacter sp., assembly GCA_039932635.1. Taxonomy (GTDB): domain Bacteria; phylum Acidobacteriota; class Terriglobia; order Bryobacterales; family Bryobacteraceae; genus Solibacter. The sequence goes on along the minus strand of JBDTPR010000246.1, from coordinate 4,977 downwards.
AGTGGGCCAGCATGCTGCGTCCTACATCACCGAAGGGCAGTGGGCTGTCGGAATAAAGGAGGTCGGGCTGATAGTTGTCGAGCAACTCCTTGATGCTGTCGAACCACTCGCGTTGCCAGACCGGATTTTTCGTCAGCCACCCGCGGTCGTCGGGCGCAGCTTTGGCATGATAGAGATCCTCATACTGAGGGTCGTTGCCGTCATAAGGGATCCCCGCCATTGGACCTGTCGCGTCAGCGCTGTGGGCACTCTGGAACCAGGTGAAACTGGCGCCGAGATGCTCGGAAACGCCGAACCGCAACCCTTGCTTCTTCGCGGCTTTTTGCCAGAGTCCGACCACGTCCTTCTTAGGGCCCATTTGCACGGCGTTCCAGCGATGGAGTTTCGAGTTCCAAAGGAAAAAGTTGTCGTGGTGCGTGCCCATGCTGACGAAGTACTTAGCTCCTGCCTTCTTATAGAGGGCCATCAGTTGCTCCGGATCCCACTTCTCCGCCTTCCAAAGCGGAATGATGTCCTTGTAGCCGAACTTGGAAGGATGGCCGTAATGTTCGATGTGGTACGTGTTGTCCGGGTCCGGCTTGGCGGCCTGGCCGTCCCGCCCCGTAACATCGTGCATATACATTTTTTTGGCATACCAGTCGCCCTGGCGAGGCACGGCTTGAGGCCCCCAGTGCGACCAGATGCCAAACTTGGCGTCGCGAAACCACTCCGGATATTGATACTGTTTGAACGACTCATCGGTCGGCTGGAACTTTCCCTTTGCAATAGGAAGGTTTGAGGTGATGGAAGGCGTGGAGTCTTGCGCCGGTACTGCAGCGGCTGCAAGGGCCAGAATTACGAGGCAGGATGACGTTCTTGTCATAACGTTCACTTTTGATTCAAACGGCGCACCGCCGTTCGGCCTTACTTGACCTTCTGCTCGGCCCTGACGATCTTCTGCATGTCGCGGTCCAGCGCCGCGCCATCGAACGGCACTACGATGACCTTGCTGCCGTGATTGTCGTTAGCCTTCTCCTGATCCTTCGGCACATCCAGTACCGCGAACGTGAAGTACGCCACATGCCCGTTCTCCAGTAACACACCGGGACGCTCGATCTTGTCCCAGTGATTCACCGTGCCGTCCTGATAGCGAACGAAGTTCGTGGTCGGATCGTAGGCAAGCCCGCGATTGGTCCAATTGGTGATCCCGTCGGCAGACGTCAAGTGGAAGGCCTTGCGCTCGCTCCAGCAGTTCACCACGATGTGATACATGCCGCCGCTGTACCAGACCACAGGGTCTTCCAGATTGCTCGATGGCAGTCCCGGCATGCCGGGATAAATGCTCAGACCCTGCAACTTGTACGGCCCCAGGATGCCGTCCGCGCTGATCCAGATCGCGCCCGAGCGCGCCACGATTTCGAACTTTCCGTCTGGCCGAAACATCAGACTGACATTCGACATCCGGGCGTCCCGCTGATTGAACCCATTGGCGTCGACCTTGATCGAGCCCAGTTGTTCCCACGGACCTTCCAGCGATTTCGACACGAACACGTCGCCCGGCCGGGTCTCGCTCACCACCACCGCATAGCGTCTATCCGGCAATACCAGCGCGGTCACGTTGTGGCCCTTGCCGCCCTGATTGTCCGGCCACGCCAAGCCGGTATCTTTGTAAGGACCGATCGCCTTGCCGCTGACTGCATGCACCGCCAGCGAACCGAACCAGCCGTTGTGTCCCTTCGCCTGATCCCAACGGCTGGCGAACATGTGGAACTTACCGTCCGGCCCTTTGATAATCTGTCCGTCCCAGTAACACCATTGCTTCATCGTGGTGTCTTCCAGGCCGTTGTCCGGGTCGCGCGGCAGCACGTTATCGGCGCCCCACGCTTCCTTGGTCAACTTGCCCTGCACCGGCGCAGGCAGGAAATAATCAATCAGCGTTTTGTCGGCGGCGGAAGCCGTGACGGCGAGACCGGACAGCATCGCAAATGTGCCAATCGGACGGGACATGCGTAGACGCATGCATCAATGCTATGGCAGTGCGCAACGCATGTCAAAGATCGTTTACTTTTACGTTTACGGAAGGTGCGGCGTCATTCGACTTCATGCACTCTCTCCCTTGTGAAGTGCGCTCTTAATGGCGGGCGCAATCGCTGCCAGGATGCGCAAATTCTCCTGTCTCGATAAATCCGAAATCGTGTACACCAGATACCCGCCTGTCTGAAACGCCGCCGCCTGGAAACCGTCCACATGGCCATCGTGGAGATCACCCGGAAGGAACTCACTACTCCCCTTTCGAGTAACCAGGACCGATAACAGCCGGCTGTCGTCCCGGAACGTCACGTGCACGAATTTCCGTCCCTCGAACGTGCATTCGTGGGCGACCGTCAGATACATGCCGGGGGGAGCCTGTTCGCGCGCCGCCGCCAGGATCGGCTTGTACTCGGACGCGAGCTTGTCCTGTCCCACCGGTTTCCGAATGCCCTGGCGGATGACCGCACAGTGCAGGTGGTTCCTCGCCCCAATGCGCAGCATGGACCGTTCGTAGGTGAACCACGAGCCGAAACTCAGCACGATCAGCGCGGCAATCGCCATCAGGCGCCAGGGAATCCGCTGCTCCCCACCGGAGTTACGCAGCCTGCTGCGCAGACGCGACTCCAGGCCGTCCGGCACGGGCGTCAGGCGCACAGCGACCCTTACGCGCGCGCAGACTTCACGACGCACCGCGGCCTCCCTCGCACAGGTTTCGCAGCGCTCAAAATGCCGGCCCAGTTCCAGATTGGTTTCGACCAGCAGTTCGCCGTCGATGTACGCGTCCAGCTTCGCCTGCGTGTCACGGCAGGCCCATTCATCAAAACTCAGCTTCGTCATAGTCACTCACCCTGGCCCGCGCTCTTAACGATTCCGTACGACCGCGCCACGCCGCCCAGCCGCTTGCGCAAGAGGGCGCGCCCGCGGCTCAGCCGCGACATCACCGTGCCGATAGGAACCGACAGGATCTCCGCGACTTCCTTATAGGCAAATTCCTCCACGTCCACCAGCAGCACTACCGATCGAAACTCCTGGGCAATGCCGTCGAGCGCGGCCAGGATATCCTCGTCAGTCAACCGGTCCGGCACGGAGGTTGGCTGCACCAGATTCGCCTCTAGAAACTCCTCGGTCTCCTTGAGGAGGGGAAAGCGGAACCACTTACGCCGTTGATGGCTGACACAGTGGAACAGGATCTTGTACAGCCACGCGCGGCAGTTCGTACCCGCTTCGAAACGCTCGAATGAGCGCCACGCCTGGAGGTACACCTCCTGAATCACGTCTTCGGCCGCCGCCCGGTCGCCAGTGACACGGAGCGCGGTGCGGTAAATGTCCTGCAGGTGAGGCATCGCTTCGGCTTCGAAGCGTTCGCCGGCAGGCCGTCCGGATGCCTGCATCGCGCCACTAATCGGCGCGGCCGGCTCCTTCCCCCAACTGAATGCTTGTGCAACTTGCATACAATTGAAAAGGACGCGGCACGCGCCCTTTATTCCAGCTGCACACACGAAAAAAGGGGCGCGGATTTCTCCGCGCCCCGAGGGAAGAACCTGTATGGAAGCTACTTCACCGCGGACTGGAAACCGGCCTCGCCAAGCAGCACTTCCGCCCACGCGCAGTACACTTGAACCTTCACGATGTCGGGCACGTAGGCAGGCACCGCCACCTCGCGCTTTTCCTTGCTGCCGCCTTTGATTTTGAAGGCGTCCAGAGTGTAGATATTGCCCTTGCTGTCGACCACGCGCCAGGTGGGAGCCGGAGTATCGGGCACCTTGAAATCGTCGGACACCTTCAGCATGCTCTTGCCGTTCTCAACGAAATGAGTGACCGTGCCGGTGTTGGCTTTAGGCCCTTCGAATTTGGACGACATGTGGACGTCCATTTTGGCAGCGAACGAGCTGACCGTGGCCAGCATGGCGACCACGGCGAAAGCGGAGAGAACGCGATTGGATTGTTTCATTTCTCTTCTCCTTGTGTGAATTGTTTATTTACTGCTCCACGATCTGGACGGCATGGCCATCCGGGTCGCGGACCGTGAATGCTTTCCGGAATCCCGCCTTGCCGTCCGGTAAATCTACGGCGCCGGTGGAAACAAAAGCGGACCGGCTGTTCCGGAGCGTCCGCGCGGCGTCGTCCGCGCTCGTCCCCAGGAACCGGGTCTGCCAGTGGATCAGGTCGTTGGCCTTTTCCTCCGGCGGATAGGGTCGGCCATCGCGAGGAGCCAGGTACTCAAGAAACTCGATACCGGGCCCGGACGCGGCCCGCAGCGCTGTGATGCGCAAGCGGGCGCCGAACACATTATTGAGACGCTCCTGCTCCGGGCCGTAGTTCTCGCTCTCGCCGGCCACTTCCATGCCGAGCCGATCGCGATAGAACCGCAAGCTGGTCTCTGTATCTGTAATGACGATCGCGGTGTGATCTATTCCCAGAAACAGGCGCTGCGTTGGCGCGTGCCACTTCGCAGCGCCTTTACCGGCCGGAAACGACAGGACCTCGAGCGGATGGCCGTCGGGGTCCTGGAAATAGAACGCGCGGATGCCGCCGGCATTGCGATTCCATTCCGGCAGCAATTGCGGCCCGGTGGACGAATGCCGCACCTTATGTTCACGGAGCCGCGCATAGGCGCGGTCCATGTCGCTGACAATGATCGCGATGTGCTGGAACCACCCATCGTTGCTGCGAGAGTCGCGCGGAGCCGGGCGGCCGGCCGGCGCCAGGAACTCAGTCAGCTCAATCGCCTCGTCCCCCAGCTTCATGCGCGCGATCCGCATGCGCAGACCGAAAACGCCCTGCAGATGCTCGTAGCTCTCGCCATCCACCTCGATTTCCGAGACCTTTTCGAAGTCCAGAACTCTTGTGTAAAAGTCGACGGAGCGGTCGAGATCCGACACCGTGAGTCCCACCGAATCGACGGCACGGACCAGGCGGTGGTCGCCGCCGAATAGCAGGACACTCGCCGTGAACAGAAGCGGCGTG